>CAIZLI010000086.1 GCA_903933765.1 uncultured Bacteroidota bacterium | reverse complement strand
GGAAAGTTAAATGGATGGACTGCTCCTAAGGATGTGATTTTAAAAGTAGCTGGTATCTTAACTGTAAAAGGTGGTACTGGTGCGATTGTAGAATATTTTGGAGAAGGTGCTACAAGCATGAGTTGTACAGGTAAAGGAACTATTTGTAACATGGGTGCCGAGATTGGTGCAACCACTTCTACATTTGGATATGATGCAAGCATGAGCCGTTATTTATCTTCAACAGGCCGTGCAGATGTGGCTGCTTTAGCAGATACGGTTGCTGCGCATTTAACAGCAGACCCAGAAGTATATGCAGAACCAACTAAGTACTTTGACGAAGTAATTGAAATAGATTTAAATACTTTAGAGCCGCACTTGAACGGACCATTCACGCCAGATTTAGCGACACCAATTTCAAAAATGAAGGAAGTGGCTTTAGCAAACGGATGGCCAACAAAAATTGAAGTAGGTTTAATTGGTAGTTGCACCAACTCTTCTTACGAAGATATTAGCCGTGCAGTAAGTTTAGCAAAACAAGTATCTGAAAAAGGATTGACTACTAAAGCAGAATACATGATCACACCAGGTTCTGAGCAAGTAAGGTATACCATTGAAAGAGATGGCTTCTTAGATGTGTTCAGCCAAATTGGTGCGAAAGTATTTGCAAATGCATGTGGACCTTGTATTGGTATGTGGGAGCGTGTAGGTGCAGAGAAAAAAGAAAAAAATACGATTGTACACTCATTCAATAGAAACTTTGCAAAGCGTGCGGATGGTAATCCAAACACCTATGCATTTGTAGGTTCTCCTGAGATTGTAACTGCACTTGCGATTGCAGGTGATTTAACTTTTAATCCATTAACAGATACTTTAACCAACGATAAAGGCGAACAAGTTAAATTAGACGCTCCAACTGGTGATGAATTACCATTAAGAGGATTCGCTGTTGAAGATGCAGGATTCCAAGCACCAGCAGAAGATGGTTCAAAAGTAGTTGTAGCGGTTGACCCAGCGTCTAAGCGTTTGCAATTATTAGATCCATTTACTGCATGGGAAGGCACTGATTTGAAATCATTGAAATTATTGATCAAAGCAAAAGGAAAATGTACCACCGACCATATCTCTATGGCAGGCCCTTGGTTAAAATTCCGTGGTCACTTAGACAATATCTCAAATAACTTATTGATTGGCGCTGTGAACTTCTTCAACGAAAAAACAGATAATGTAAAAAGTCAAATCAATGGCAATTATGATACTGTTCCAAATACACAAAGAGCTTACAAAGCTGCAGGTATCGGAACCATTGTAGTAGGAGATGAAAACTATGGTGAAGGTAGCTCACGTGAGCATGCTGCGATGGAGCCAAGACATTTAGGAGTACGTGTGGTCATGACAAAATCTTTCGCTCGTATCCACGAAACGAATTTGAAAAAACAAGGTATGTTGGCTTTGACTTTTGCAGACAAAGCAGACTATGATAAAATTCAGGAAGATGATAGCATTGATATCATTGGATTAACCAACTTTGCGCCAGGTACACCATTAACTGTGGTTTTAACGCACAAAGACGGCACAAATGATACCATCCATGCCAACCATACTTATAACCAACAACAAATTGAGTGGTTTAAAGCAGGTGGTGCATTAAATATCATCAGAAAGCAAGTTGCAGGATGATGATCAATACTGCACTAGTCTCTTTTGGAATGAGTGGAAAAGTTTTCCATGCCCCTTTTATTGCAAGCAATCCAAACTTTCATTTAGTTGGAAGTTGGGAACGCTCTACTAAAAATATTGAAGCCGCCTACCCTGGTACAAAATCCTATGCGAGTTACGAGGAATTACTAGCCGACCCTATCATTGATTTAGTAGTGGTGAATAGTCCAAACGATACGCATTTTACTTATGCAAAAAGCGCGCTCCTTGCAGGTAAGCATGTCGTGGTAGAAAAAGCATTTACCGTCACTGCTAAAGAAGCGGAAGAGTTGGATGCATTGGCAAATACAAAAGGATTAAAATTAGCAGTATACCAAAACAGGCGTTATGATGCAGACTTTCTTACGATACAAAAATTAATACAAGAAGATGAGATTGGTGTTTTGCAAGATGTGCAAATTTCATTTGAGCGTTATAGAACCACATTGAGTCCAAAAAAACATAAAGAATCTGTGACGCCAGGTGCAGGCTTATTGTATGACTTAGGTCCACATTTAGTAGATCAAGCCATTTTATTATCAGGTATGCCATTGGCTGTATTTGCAGATATTAGAATTACCAGAAAAGTATCCATCATCGACGACTATTTTACATTGATCTTGTACTACCCATCCCACCGTATCACTTTAACCAGTGGCATGTTGTTCATGACTGAAAGTCCAGGGTATAAAATTTATGGCACAAAGGGCTGTTTCATTAAAAAGAGATCGGATATTCAAGAGGCGGATTTAATTGCAGGCAAGAAACCAAATAGCCCAGACTGGGGAGCAGAAGCTACAGCAGATTATGGTACTTTATATACTGATATGAATGGCATCATCACTAATAAAGTGATCCCAAGTATACCAGGTAATTATGGGACCTTTTATGTTAAAATGGCGAATGCAATTTTAAACAATGCCCCTGTTCCAACATCAGCAAAAGAAGGTACCAATATTATTCGTGTATTAGAAGCTGCTAGAAATAGCGCCTTCAATAAAAGAGTTGTAGGAGTATAGTATGCCACATCCCTATTTAAAGGAAATAAAAAAAATATATGCCGCAAATGCAGATGCAAACATCGCAAAAGGTGCAAAAGCATATTTATTAGATCAATTTGAATTCTATGGCATCAAGACCCCACTTAGGAGACAAATTTGTAAAGCATTTTACAAAGCACATCCTATCAAAGACCATACTGAATTAAGTTGCTTAATTAAAGAATGTTTTTCCGAACCACAAAGAGAAATCCATTATTTTGCCATTGAACTTTTAGGGCACCATCATCGATTATGGTCTACAAAAACAATTCCATTGATTGAATGGATGATCACACATCAAAGCTGGTGGGATTCTGTGGATTCAACCAATTCATTTGTGATTAGTAAATTCTTTTTGAAATTTCCCGAACTAACAGCATTGACAACTGCAAAATGGAATCAATCAAGCAACAAATGGCTTAAAAGAATGAGCCTCTTATTTCAATTGACTTACAAAGCAAAAACCAATACCACCCTACTCATACAATACATTGAAAACTGCCAATTAGAGGAGGACTTTTTTATTCGCAAAGCCATCGGCTGGGCTTTAAGAGCTTATGCTTATACAGATGCAAAATGGGTTGTGAAATTTGTGAAAGCCCATCCTCAACTATCAAATTTATCGAAGCGAGAGGCACTAAAGCATCAGTAAGCTTTGTAATGAATTAAAACGCTCTAATTGCTCTGACACGCAGAATATTTGATTTAAGAAGATAAGTGTTATAAAGAGCAGTCGAAAATCTGTAACACATCACTTGCATATTATTACTTGGATTTTCATTTGAACTATAATAATAAATAATCACATTTGGACCCGTAAAAAATAATGCTCTTTGTAGGTGAAGTAGTCCTAATTCATAAGCAGAAGGTAAATACCAATCACCATATCCACCACCTTTATAATTAGCTGCTATTTGTGCTGCATAATTTCCAGCTCCTTGACTAAAAATTATTCTTTCAGTATTCAACAAACCTGCATTAACTCCATCTCTAAGGGCATTTGTCGTAATATATGATCCATTATACCAACTAACTCCAGTACTTTGATCTTCAGTAGCAACAATTAAACCATGCTTCCCATTATCATAGACGTAAAAAACAATACCTCCACCAAATGATTCACCAATATAGTGGGCTCCCGTTAATTCTGAGACATTCGTCCAAGTTAAAGTACCAGCTGCTGAACTAGTTAAAGCCTGTCCACTTAATCCTGCAGTATTTAGTCCAGTTCCTCCATGAGCTATATCAATGGTCGATGCACTCCATATTCCGGTTGTAATTGTTCCTATAGCATTCAAATTAGATAATGAAGTTAAGGTTGTGTTAGAAGTTGCTGTAATATTACCCGCAATAGTTGCACTTATTGCATTCCCATTTATATTAAGCTTCGTTTGCAAAGCAGAATCTGTATACATCTGTTTAGTAAATTTAATCGTATCTACCATTTTGAACTTGGTACTTAATGCAGAATCGGTATAAGTCAGCTTTGTATATTTAATGGTATCTCTATCATTGAACTTTGTAATTAAAGCTGAATCAATAAATATTTGTTTAGAGAATCTACTAGTATCAAAAATATTCATCTTAGTTAAAAGAGCAGAATCTGTGTAAATTTGTTTTGTAAACTTTATCGTATCCTTTAATAAAAACTTAGTTTGTAATGCAGAATCAGTGTACATCTGCTTAGTATATATGATGGTATCTTTCAGTTTGAACTTTGTAATTAAAGCAGAATCGACATAGGTTATTCTAGAATAAGGACTAAGCATTACCGAAGTGTCTTTAGCAGCTAATTTTGTTTCAATGGTAGAAGATAGCACTTGAAATGTCTTTACTTTAGCATAAGGTTCTAGCATTTTAGATGTGTCTGATATATTTAATTTATCATTTATTTTAGCAGTACTAGCCGAATACAAAGCAAAAGGTACAGTTCCAAAAACAGTGGTACCTAAATCAACCCATTCTTTATTATAATCCCAAGCAATGCCCACACCAACTGGTGTTATAGCAATTTTTAAATTTAAATAATAAGGGCCATTTGACCAATCTATTGTGCTTAAGCCTGAAGCCACTCCTCCAACTCTTATACCATTACCAATCATAATTCTGAATACACCATAATCATCTGTACTGGTTTGATATTCTTCGATCAATGCATTTGTACCTGTTGGAGAAGATGCTATAATTTTGGTTTGTAAATATATCTTTCTGTTTTTTGCAGGATTTGTATTGTTATCTCTTGCAATTGCTTGAAAAAAAATTCCATTTTGCGCATCTGCACAAAAAGTAAATAATAAAAGGCATAATAAAAATGATTTTTTTAATAAATCAAATTGAAACATAAAATCATTTTAAGATGGAATCACTACTTGATTACAATCGTTGTCGTTGGTGTATATAAACCAGAAGTCAAGACATTAAGTAAACCATCTACAAATGTGTGATTAATAGTCACATCATAATTTTTAGCATCGCCTGCCATTTTGGTTGGATCTGACGTCTTTAATGGAGCAAGGCCATAAACTAGATAATGGTTTTTCTTCTTGATAACTTCACCAGTCTTAGAGCCATCCCCTACCGTATAAGTTAATGTATAGCAAGAAGCCATACTAAAGCATAAAAAAGAAAACAATGTGAATGATATTAATTTATTTTTCATAAAATATGATTTGTGCCTACTCTAGATAACAGTTTTCAGCTTCCCTGTGTAAATTATTGAAAAATGAAAATAAAGTCTATTTACAAACCTCATACAATTCGATTAAATTCGATGTATTTGTTTTATTGAAAATAGATTTCTTGATGGTTGAAACCGTATTGCATTTTATATTTAATAATTCTGCAATCTTATTGGTGCAATTACCCATTAACAATAAATTACAAACTTCAATTTCTCTTTTAGATAATTTGATTGGATTAGAAGCCATTATAATTTCCATTTTTATAAATTAATATTTACTCAAATTCATTACTTGCGTAACAGTTGGCATAATCACAATACGAATACGGCGATTATTTAAACGTCCTGCTTTAGTCTTATTATCATCTATTGGAACATACTGACTTCGACCTGCTGCAATGATGCGTTTAGGATCAATCTTAAATTTAGTTTGTAAAATACGCGCAACTGCAGTAGCGCGGTTTACACTTAAACTCCAGTTATCATTTTTAGTATTGCTTTTAAAGGCTTTACTATCAGTATGACCTTCAATCATAAATGTTAGTTCGGGTTGTGCTTGTAATAAACCAGCAATAGTGGTTAATACTTGTTTCGATTTTTTTG
>CAIZLI010000085.1 GCA_903933765.1 uncultured Bacteroidota bacterium | reverse complement strand
GAATAAATTAATTATTCTTTTAGGAGTTTTAGCGTTGATATTAGGAGGGGTTTATTCCATTTCTAAATTACCAATTGATGCTGTTCCTGACATCACCAATAATCAGGTATTGATTATTACCTCTGTTCCAAGTGCAGGTGCACCCGATGTAGAACAATTAATCACAGTGCCCATTGAACAGGCTACAAGAAATATTCCTGGAATGATTGAGCAAAGGAGTTTTTCTCGATTTGGATTGAGTTTAGTGACCCTAGTATTCAATGATGAAATTGATATTTACTGGGCAAGACAGCAGGTTTCTGAACGATTAGTTAATGTCAAGTCTCAAATGCCCGAGGGCATGGGCATCCCAGAACTTGGTCCTTTAACGACCGGCTTAGGGGAAATTTACCAATATGTTTTAAGAACCAAGAAGGGGTATGAGGGAAAGTTTAGTTTGATGGAATTAAGAACAATGCAGGACTGGATTGTTCGTAAACAGTTATTGGGCACAGCTGGGGTGGCAGACGTGAGTAGTTTTGGTGGAGCAGTAAAACAATATGAAGTAAGTGTGAATCCAGAATTATTAAAGCAATATGATTTATCAGTAAATGATATTTATACAGCTTTAAATGATAACAATCAAAATGCGGGTGGTGCTTATATTGAACATGGACCCAATGTATTATTTATAAGGACAGAAGGAATGGTGGATAGTTTGGGTCAGATTGGAAGCATTCCTGTTAAGACTTTATCCAATGGGATGCCACTTTTAATAAGCGATATTGCAGAAATTAAATTTGGAGAAGCTACAAAATTTGGAGCCACTACTTTCAATGCCGATGGTGAAGTTGCCGGTGCAGTAGTCATGATGTTGAAGGGAGAAAACAGTAATCAAGTCATTGCGGACATTAAAGCTAAAATTGCGACAATTCAGGAGACGCTGCCAGAAGGGGTAGTCATTGAGCCTTTTTTAGACCGAACAAAAATGGTAGACAATGCTATTGGTACTGTCTCTAAAAATTTATTGGAAGGGGCATTGATCGTGATTTTTATATTGATTTTATTTTTAGGTAATTTAAGAGCAGGATTGGTCGTGGCATCTGTCATACCACTTGCGATGTTATTTGCATTTATATTAATGCATCTTTTTGGGGTGAGTGGAAATTTGATGAGTCTAGGGGCACTGGATTTTGGTTTGCTTGTCGACGGGGCAGTCATAATAGTAGAAGCAGTTTTGCATCAATTGTACCATAGTTCAAAAAAAGGGCAGCACAATCAATTGGATAAAACAGAAATGAATACGATTGTGGGCCAGGTATCTAATAAAATGATGGGTGCTGCTGCATTTGGTCAAATCATTATCTTAATTGTGTATTTACCAATTTTATCCTTAACGGGTATTGAAGGAAAGATGTTTAAACCAATGGCGCAAACAGTTTCATTTGCATTGATTGGTGCATTTATTTTATCCATTACTTATGTGCCCATGATGAGTGCATGGGTATTGAATAGAAATAGAGTGCAAAAAGAAACAATGACGGACAAGTTGATGCAAAACTTAGAAGCATTCTATGAACCATTATTGATGAAAGCATTGAAGATGCCAAAGCAAATTATTGGATTGACTATTGCTTTGTTTATTGGGGCAATTTTTTTATTGACCACATTAGGTGGAGAGTTTATTCCAAAATTAGAAGAAGGCGATTTTGCAGTAGAAACAAGGGTTTTGAGTGGAGGTTCAATTAATACTACATTAGATGCAACACAAAAGGCATCCAAATTATTAATTGATCGTTTTCCTGAAATAGAAAAAATAGTCACTAAAATTGGTTCCGGAGAAATCCCAACAGATCCAATGACAATGGATGCATCTGATTTGATGATCATTTTAAAGGATAAAAAAGATTGGGTATCTGCCAACACTTTTGATGAATTAGCAGATACGATGGGTAAAGTAATGTCACAGGTACCTGGGATTACTTCAGGTTTTCAATATCCTGTTCAAATGCGATTCAATGAATTGATGACAGGCTCAAGACAGGATGTTTCTTGTAAAATATTTGGCGAAAACCTAGATAGTTTATCAAAGTATGCTGCGTTGATGGGTAATATTATCAATCAAGTAGATGGTGCAAAAGATTTATACACCGAAACGGTTACGGGCATTTCACAAGTGGTGGTACATTTTAATAGAACAGCGATTGCAAGGTATGGTGCAAATATCAAAGAAGTCAATCAAGTCATCCAATCTGCATATGCTGGGGGCGTTGCCGGTAAAGTATTTGAAGGAGATAGGCGCTTCGATTTAGTTGTAAGACTTAATAGTATTCAAAAAAAGGATTGGCAACAAATCAAAAATTTAATGGTGACAGTGGGCAATGGAAAACAAGTGCCATTGTATGAGCTTGCTGAAGTCAAGATGGAAGAGGGTCCATATCAAATACAAAGAGAGGATGCAGCAAGACGTATTGTAGTTGGATTCAATGTAAGAGGGAAAGACGTGAAGACCGTCGTGAACGAGGTACAAGAAAAAGTTAAAAAGTCCATTCAATTCCCTCCAGGATATTATGTCGTATATGGTGGACAGTTTGAAAATTTAGAACATGCTGTGAGTCGATTACAAATTGCTGTTCCAGTAGCGTTATTATTGATTTTAGTGATGTTGTTTTTTGCTTTCAATAATTTAAAACATTGTTTATTGATCTTCTCAGCAATTCCTTTCTCTGCCATTGGAGGTGTACTTGCATTATGGTTAAGAGGAATGCCATTTAGTATCTCAGCTGGGGTTGGGTTTATTGCCTTATTTGGAGTAGCTGTTTTGAATGGTATTGTATTGTTAACCGAAATGAACAAATTAGCGATGGAACCAAATAGAACAATTGTAGACATCATTACAACGGCTACAAAGACAAGGTTAAGACCTATTTTAATTACGGCAGCTGTAGCTTCTCTAGGCTTTATCCCAATGGCATTAAGCAGTGGTGCTGGAGCCGAAGTGCAAAAGCCATTAGCCACTGTAGTGATTGGCGGTTTATTATCAGCAACGCTTTTAACCTTATTTGTCTTACCTATTTTTTATCAATTATTTGAGAAAAAACGTTTAGGTCAAACTACGATTGCCATTCTTTTTTGCATCATTGGTTTGAATGCAACTGTTTTACAAGCACAGCAATTGACAGTCAAAAAGCCTTTGGTAAAAGTGGTTGAACAAGCTATATTAGTTTCTCCAACTTTAAAAACAACCGAAGCACAAGGGGCTTATTATCAAGCATTATCAAAATCAAGTTTTGATCCAGCAAAATTGGCTTTTAGAGGTGAATTAGGAAATGTAAATAGTAGTTTAAATGATTCTAAATATGCTGTTGAGCAAGTGTTTGATCTACCAAAGGTTTATCAAGCACAAAAGAACTTAAACCTTTCTATTAGTCAAAATTATAGTTATCAAATAGTATTGGATCAAAAAATGATCCAACATGCAGTGGAGCAATTATATATACAATTACAATTTCAAGTGGCCAAGGGCATCTTATTAAGTCAGCTCGATTCCATCTACGCCAAACAATTGGCTGCAGTGGATGCAAGATTTAAAGCTGGACAAGACAATGGATTGGAACAATTGAATATGCAGAACTGGGT
>CAIZLI010000084.1 GCA_903933765.1 uncultured Bacteroidota bacterium | reverse complement strand
GCATCTACTGCATTTTCCAATAATTCTTTGACAGCACTGGCGGGTCTTTGTATGACTTCGCCTGCCGCAATTTGATTGGCAATATGATCTGGCAGTAAATGAATTGTTTCGGACACTTAATTAACTATTTTAAAGTGTGTAAAAGTAGTAAATTTGCGTCTTAATAACGAACCTTATGCAGAGAACAGCCGACATCAAAAAATTAAGCCATAAATACCTTCCAACCGACTTCGTTATAACGGATTGGGCTTGTTTGGAGCCTTTTTTTAAAGAATTAAATGACCGACCGATCCCTTCTGTAGAAGCATTAGAGGCCTGGTTGACAGATTTGAGTGAATTGGAAGCATGTATCAGTGAAGATGCTTGTTGGAGACAAATCAAAATGACCTGTGATACCACAGATAAAAGTTTAGAAGATGCGTTTACTTTTTTCTGTATGGAAATTCAACCCAAGATGCAGCCATATGCAGACGCATTGAATAAGAAATTGATTCAATCTCCATATACTGCCGGTTTAGATCAAGCGAAATACCATACTTATTTAAGATCAGTAAAAAAAAGTATTGAATTATTTAGGACTGAGAATATTCCTATTCAAGCAGAATTAAGCGTGCTACAACAACAATATGGCGTCATTGCGGGCAAGATGACGATCGAAGTGTGTGGCAAAGAATATACTTTACAACAAGCGGCTCAATTTTTAGAAAACGAAGACCGTGCATTTAGAGAGGATGTTTATAGAAAAATTCAAACAAGAAGACTGCAAGACCAAGAAGCGATGCATGACTTGTTTACAAGCTTAATACAAAAAAGACATCAAGTGGCTTTGAATGCTGGATTTGAAAATTACCGTGATTATAAGTTTGCGGAACTAGGACGTTTTGATTACACCAAAGAAGATTGTTTTCAATTTCATGAGGCAGTTAAGCTACACGTGATGCCTTTGATCGAAAAAATTTATACACGCAAAAAAGAAAAACTAGGCGTAGATGCTTTAAAGCCTTGGGATTTAGAAGCAGAACCTTCTGGTACCAAGCCTTTGCGCCCATTTACAGACGGAAAAGATTTGTATGAAAAATCCGTTGCCTGCTTTGAACAGATAGATCCTTTTTTTGCAGACTGTTTAAGAAAAATGAATGAGCTAAAACATTTTGACCTTGAAAGCAGAAAAGGCAAAGCACCAGGTGGATACAATTGTCCTTTAGCAGAATCAGGCGCGCCATTTATTTTCATGAATGCTGCAGGTCAGATGAGCGATGTAACTACTATGGTGCATGAAGGAGGACATGCAGTGCATTCTTTTTTAGCACATCCATTGTCATTGAGCGCATTCAAAGAATATCCAATGGAAATTGCAGAAGTGGCAAGTATGGCCATGGAATTATTTAGCATGCAGCATTGGCAGCCATTTTTTGAAAAAGAAGCTGATTTAAATAGAGCCATAGAGCATCAACTAGAAAGAACAATCACGATTTTTCCATGGATTGCCATCATTGATAAATTCCAACATTGGGTATATACAAATCCAGCGCATACGATTGAGCAAAGAACCAATGAATGGCAAAATATTGTAAAAGAATTTTCGTCCAAGACCTTGAACCAGTCTGGTTTAAAGGAATTTAGAGCCATAGGATGGCAAAGACAATTGCATTTATTTGAAGTACCATTTTATTATATCGAATATGGTATTGCACAATTGGGTGCGATAGGCATGTGGATGCAGTACCAAAAAAATCCTAAACTAGCTTTAGAAAATTACATGAATGCGTTAGCTTTAGGTGGCACAAAAACATTACCTGAATTGTATCAAACCGCTGGACTAGCATTTAATTTCTCTCCTGAGTATGTTAAAAATTTAATGGAATTCACCAATCAAGAATTAGAAAAATTATACCACTAATTTTAAAAATTGAAAACAATGAAAAAAATTGCTACTGTAATTTTAATGAGCATGTTGACATTTGCTGTAACAGCACAAAAACCAAGCACTGCACCTTCTGGAAAATCAGATCCTATAATGCCTATTTATTTAGTGGATGGCGTGGAAACACCTTATGCTAAAGTGGTTAAAATCAACACGGCACTCATTGCTTCTATGGATGTATACAAAGGCCCTGACGCTATTGCAAAATTTGGTGCAAAATATAAACATGGCATTGTCTTAGTGAAATTAAAAAAGCCAACAAAAAAATAAATGGCTATTGAAGCGGATAATAACAAAAAGACCTCGATATTTCGAGGTCTTTTTTTTATGCGTTGTTTCCATTTTCAGGTCGAGGTCCATTTTGACT
>CAIZLI010000083.1 GCA_903933765.1 uncultured Bacteroidota bacterium | reverse complement strand
TCTCCAACTGGAGATAATTCATTCATTAAATCACCTAATAAACTAGTAGCTGGGGCCGATTGAATGGTATCACCACTCACAATCAAAGTTGTGCCAGCACCTTGAATAATATTGATCGCGTTTGTTCCTAATGGATTTTCTTGTATGGTGGCAATTGAATTCTTTGGAATCTTATACAATTGATTCAATTTAATACAAACCACTAGTTCTGATAAATTGTTGTTCATGTTTTCGATTTCAAAAACAGTTCCAACTTGAAATCCATTCACGAATACAGGATTAGAAACAATCAATCCTTTGGTATCTGCATATTTAGCATAAATAAATGTACCTGATTTGAAGAAGGTCTTTCCTTTTAGAAAATTGAATCCTAATATAATAATGGTGACTGCAATAACAGTTAAAGCACCTACTTTGGTTTCATTAGATACACGCATGGTATTCGATTGCTTGAGTTCGGTACAAAATTAGCTAAAAAATACCCTAATTCCCGTTTGCTTTCTGTTGATTCTCCAAAGAATTCTTATAGCGTTGTAATGCTTTGGTGATGGCTTCGCAAAGTTCATTTTGACCTATTTCACTATTCAAGTACTCTTCTTCTTCGGGATTCGAGATAAATCCAGTCTCTATCAATACCGCTGGCATGGCAACTGCTTGCAATACCCATATACCTGTAGGTCTTTGTTTGGCTTCTCTACTGACTCTTCCAGAAGCTTTAAATTCTTCTTCGATCGTTAAAGCTAGACTTGCCGCTCTTTGAAAATATTGTTGCGCCAAGATGCTGGCCATCATTTTTTTTGTAGGATCAATTTCTGATTCGTATTCTTTAATTTGTTTCAAAGACACAGAGTCTAGTTGTTCCAACACTTCATCAACCATTTCACCTGCAACTTCTTTTCTTAGATCGGATTTACCAACATTATAAATATAGGTCTCTGTTCCTATTGCTGTGCTTGGAGTATAAGTTGTTTTGTAGATAGGTACATCTCTGGTTACTTTTCTTTTTTTACCTTTTTTCTTGACTGTATAGGTTTTCTTAGTGTAACCAACTATTTCTCGAACTGCTTTACCCCTTGCTGCATTGGTATGGATACATACAAATAAGTCGCCCTTTGCTGCATTGGCAATTTTAGCCTTCTCCACAACAGAATGGTAAATATCGGTCGTTCTAGTCATCACGACTTCCACATCTGGCATCGCTTCCTTGATAAAATCTTCCAATTTTAAGGCAATGGCCAAAGAGACGGCAGCTTCGGTGGAATATTTACCTTTTGAACCAATATCAGTTCCGCCATGACCAGGGTCGATCACTATACGTTTTAATGATTTTGTTGGTGTTTGGGCCTGAAGACATAGTCCAAGGCTACTAAAAAGGGCAATTAGACTAAAACTAAATGCTAAAATCATTCTATTTTGCTTCATAATCAGTTCCTTAACATTGTTTTACTTTATTTTTGCTGGAGTGAACCTAGCAGGATATAAAAATAACGCAAAAAAGACCCTTTCTATTGTTAAAATGCTGATTTTAACGATATTAATTTCTGCTATTCATTCTAATATAAATGCTCAAACGGATAGTTTGACCAAGAAAAAGATCCAACTTTCCAAGGATAGTGTAGATGCCGTGATCAGTTACAATGCTTCGGACTCTGGGGTCATGTTGTTAAAGGAAAAGATTTTCTTTTTATATGGCAATGCTAAAACGACCTACAAGACAGCTCAATTGGAGGCGGGGAAAATCATCTTTGACCAAGAAACGCAGAACGTCACTGCCTATGGTGCTAAGGATAGTTCAGGAAATTTAAAAAGTAAGCCTAAGTTTAAAGAAGGAGATCTAAACTCCATCAATGACTCAATTTTCTATAACCTACAATCTGGTAGAGGATTAACTAAGAATAGCAATTTTCAACAAGGAGAGATTTTTGTTCAAGCTGCGGCCATGAAAAAAGTCAATCCAACAGACGCTTTTGCATGGAAAGCTAGATTCACAACCTGTAATTTAGATGAACCCCATTTTGCATTTAGAACCAATAAGCTCAAAATTGTCACCAATAAAATAGGTGTCTCAGGACCTGCTTTCCCTGAATTTGAAGGGGTACCCATGCCCATTGGTATTCCTTTTGGCATTTTCCCATTAAATAAATCTGGTGGGCAATCAGGTTTTATGGCGCCAGCTTTTACCTCAAGTGAAGACTTTGGACTTGGATTTGAGGGGATAGGGTATTATAAAGTCATCAACCAACACATGGATGCCACAGTTCGAGGCAATCTTTATTCTTATGGTGGGTGGAATATCAATTTGAATAGTAAGTATATCCAGCGTTATAAATACGTTGGTAATTTTAATTTAAGTCTTCAAAACACCAGAGCGCTCAATAGAAATAATACCATTGCAGATGAATTTACTGGAGGAAGGACCTATATGTTAAACTGGTCTCATTCCATGGATGCTAAAGCGAAACCTGGTACTAGTTTCACAGCTAATGTTAATTTTGGTAGTACCAAGTACAATCGAAATTTATTGAATAATGTCACACAAAATTTTCAGAACCAAATAAGTTCATCGGTTTCTTATAGTAAGTCATGGAATAATAAATACAATTTATCCGTCAACCTAACACATAACCAAAACAATAATCTGGGATTGGTGAATATGAGTTTACCAAATATCAATTTTAATGCAATCACTGTGTATCCATTTCAGTCAAAAGATCAGGTTGGAGCAGGAAAGTGGTATGAAAAAATAGGTATTGGGTATAATGGTAGTATGCAAAATCAATTGTCTTTTTATGATTCTTCATTCAGTATACAAAGAATTTTAGATACCATGCAATGGGGTGCAAATCATAGTATTCCAATTACTTTATCACTTCCTTCATTAGGGCCAATTACCATTGCTCCAAGCATTTCATTAGAAGAAAAATGGTTTGGACAACAAAATATTAAATCTTGGAATAGTCAATTGCAAAAAGTAGATACCACAATCAATCGTGGATTTTATAGGGCAAATCAAATGAGTTTTGGATTAGGTACTTCCACAAGAATTTTTGGCACCTATAAATTTAAACGAGGCAATATCAAAGCGATTCGTCATGAAATTAGACCCACTGTTTCCATCAATTACAAGCCAGATATGGCTAAATCATATCATTATAGCACACAAGTAGATCCAAGTGGTAGAACTTATCGTTTTTCTAAATATGATGGCAATGGATTGGGTGGTGCATTTAGTGAAGGTCAATTTGGTGGATTGGGTTTTGGTGTGGACAATTTTTTAGAGATGAAAGTAAAAGACAAGCAAGATACGAGTGCCGATGCGTTTAAGAAATTCAAGTTAATTGAAGGTTTTGGATTTAACTCTAATTATAATTTTTTAGCAGACAGCTTTGCATTAGGTCATTTTAGTTTTTATGCAAGAACAACCTTGTTTGAAAAATTAAATATCACGACTTCCTTTAGCTTAGATCCATACGAAACAGATTCGCAAGGATTTAGAGTGAATAAATTTGCAATTGATCCAACCCGTTTAAAATTAGGAAGCATTACCAATGGTGGTGTCTCTTTTTCAACCTCCTTTGCAAGCAAATCAAAAGATAAAAACAAAGATGCAAAAAGGACAATACCAATTGATCCTTTTATGACACCCGACGAACAACAAAGACAGTTAATGTATGTGAGGTCTAATCCTGCTGAATTCACTGATTTTAACACTCCTTGGACTTTAAACTTGTCTTACTCTTTTCAATTTTCTAAAACGATGCAGCCCGATTATTCAGGGTTCAAATTACAAACCTTTTCTACTTTAAATTTAACAGGTGATTTTAGTGTATCTCCAAAATGGAAAGTAGGAGGAAGTAGTTTTGTAGACTTATCTAAAGTATCTGTTCAACAATTAAGTTTATTTATCACAAGAGAGATGCATTGTTGGCAATTGGCTATCAATGTGATGCCGATTGGTATTTATAGGTCATTCAATATCACTGTGAATCCAAAATCGGGCATCTTAAGAGACCTGAAAATTAATCGTAGTAGGACTTTCTCCAATTCAACGTATTAAGCTGTATTGTGCGTCTTATAATGAGCCGACATGGTATCAAAAGCCAACTGTTTCAATGATTGTACAGTATGACCTTCACAAGAGATTGGTGCCAAAATATCCATTTGAATTTTTCCTGGTTTAAAACACATGATTGGGTAAGCAGGTAAAATCTTTTTTGTGTTTAATAATACAACAGGTATAATTGGCTTTTGAGTATCAACAGCTAATTTAAAAGCGCCATCATAAAATGATTTCAAAGGTTCAGAGGTTTTATTTCGTGTGCCTTCGGGATAAATAAGCATATCCAATCCACTGTCTAAAACCCGCTTCATGTCTTCGAAACTTGTTTTTCTGCTTTGGTCATTTTTTCTATCTACAATCACAGATCCAAATTGATAGATCCATCCAAATATGGGTACATAGACAAAACTTTTTTTAGCAATGGTTTTATTGGCCCTTGGTAAAAAAGGGGTACTCACTGGCACATCAATTAAACTATTATGATTGCAAATCACTATTGCAGGCCCAATATCCTTAAAATGATGTTTGCCTGTAACTGAAAATCTCAAACCCGATAAAGTTAAAAAAAGGCCCATCCATATTCTTGAAATTGTTCTATGCCATCTTGTTTTGTTTGGTTCTTGTAAAAAGAAGCAGGCTAGGTAAAACCATATAAAAAGAAACATACTTGATGCAAAAACAAGCAATGCCCAAAATGCCAACAGTCTTCCCGTATATAATTTAATATTATCTGTCATTTTAAATAGACCAATCGATAGGGTCTTTCTTTACTTGATTTAAAAATTGATTTGTCGCACTAAAATGTTTGCATCCAAAAAAACCGTTGTATGCACTCAATGGTGAAGGGTGCGCTGCTTTTAAAATTTTATGTTTTGTTGCGTCAATTAAAATTTGTTTTTGACTTGCATAATTGCCCCACAAAATAAACACTAAGTCTGACTTTTCTTTAGATAATAATTGAATCAAATCATCTGTGAACTGTGTCCATCCAATTTTACTATGGCTTCCTGGCTCATCTGCTCTCACTGTTAGTGCACTGTTGAGTAATAAAACACCTTGAGTGGCCCAATGGGTTAAATCACCAGAGGTAGGAATTGGCATACCAATATCTTTATTCAATTCCTTATAGATATTCATCAAGGAGGGTGGAATTTTACATTCGGGCGATACCGAAAAACTAAGCCCCATGGCTTGTCCAGGTTGATGGTAGGGGTCTTGTCCAAGGAGCACCACTTTCACTTGATCATATGGTGTTTTGTTAAAGGCGTTAAAGATGAGACTTCCCTTTGGATAAATTGTTCTATTAAGTGCTTTCTCTGTTTTAAGGTGGGATGTGATTTGTTTAAAATAGGGGCGCTCGAAGAGTGGCGCCAATGGTTTTTTCCAACTGTCTTCTATTTTAACCTCCATAATCACTAAATTACATCTTTTAGCGATAAAATTGTTGGTTCAATATGAAAAAAGGGATCCTTTGCATTGTATTATTTGTTTTTTCATTCAACCTTTATGCTGCTTTAGGAGTAAGTGATTCTATTCTTAAACAAAGAGTCACTATTTTAAATTTAATTGCTGATTTACAATTCAAAGATTCAACTGATGTCTTAAATGGATCTTTTCCTTCATACAGAAAATATTATTTTAGTTCAAAACTGAAACAAGAAGACAATGTTTTTTTTTCTTCACTTGTTTTATTCAATATTGGACAATTTTCTTCGCAAATGCATCCAGATGAATTGGCTATACTAGATAAAGCGAAAGCAAATGCACTAGTTTTTATAGATCGTTTTAAAAATAAAAATAATCAGTTGACCTACAATTTCTGGCCAAGGAATCCACCTCAAATTTTTCCGAATGGGGGATGGTTGAATTTATTGAATAAAAATGCTGCTTTAGCAGATGATATTGATGATGGGGCTATTACATTATTGGCTTTAGGTGTGAATGATTTCACAGCTAAAGCAATGCAATCTAAATTTGGTGAGTATAGAGTTGGCTTAATTAAACCCAATAAAAGTTTTTACAAGGCATTTAAAAACAGGCCTGTCTATAGCACTTGGCTTGGCACTAAAATGCCTAAGGATGTGGATTTGTCTGTACTCACAAATGTTGTATTGATGCATACAATGGCTAAAATTCCTTTGAATGCAACTGATTCTGCGAGCTTGGATTTAATTGTGGATTTAGTGAAAGCAAATAAACATATCACCGATCCTACTTATGTTTCTCAACACTATGCAAATAGTGCAACCATTTTATATCATATTGCTAGATTGGCTTATTATAGCGACTATCCTGCCTTGTTGGCATTGAAACCTATTTTATTGGAACAAGCTTTAGCATTATTAAAAAAATCTAAATATCCATTAGAGCAATTATTATTGAATACGAGTGTATTAAGGTTAGGAGGGAAGATTGATTTTCCTTTTGAGGTGAATGAAGCTTCATTGAAGGCAAATAATTATCCCTATTTTGTCGCGAATATTGCTTCGGCTTTAAATAATCCTTTTAAAAGAATTGTGAACCGTTCTAATATTGTAAGATTTGATTTTTATTCTTATACGTTTAATCTGTCCTTGATGTATGAGAATTTGATGTTGAGGGGGATTGATGGAATTTGGATTACCTCCCGTTGGTCGGTGATCTTTTAGGTGACTTTCATCAAAGCCTTTCAAAAAAATGCTTCGCATTCTTTTGGCTTTTTTCATTTTCGTATGCGCCTTCAAGCACTCGCTTCGCTCGTTATGGTCTAAGTGTCGTCTTTGTTTTGAAGCAAGCTTCAACCAAATCCTCCACTCATCCCAACCACTTCGTGGCATGCTCTTGACGCATCCTTACATACAAAAGCCTCTCACTTTCGTGAGAGGCTTTGTGATTCGGATTGGATTCGAACCAATGGCCCTCATCTTAGAAGGATGACGCTCTATCCAGCTGAGCTACCGAACCGTCTACCCCCAGTGCAAAACATTGCCTTGGGGTTGCAAAATAAAGATAATTTGAGCGTTTTTCAAAGAAAATTTGACTCAAATTGGTCTACATCAATCCTTTACCATCAAATCTCGAATCACCACGCTCGCAACTGTACAACCAAAAATGGCGGGCATATAGCTCAATGTGCCAATAATAGATTTCTTAGGAAAGGCTTTTTCGGTCACGATGATTTTATCCTGATCTGCTTTCTCTGGGCTAAACACTACTTTTAAGCCTTTTTTTATCCCCATGGATTGTAATCTTTTTCGCACATATTTTGCAAGATTACAGATATAGGTTTTTGAAATATCAGTGACTTTGATTTGACTTGGATCTACTTTACCACCAGCACCCATGGAACTTACAATGGGTAAGTTTCGATCGATGCATCCTTTAATTAAGAATGTTTTAGCAGACAAGGTATCTATACAATCCACCACATAATCCCATTTTGTACTATCCAATAAATCTCGAGTTAAATCTTCCTTAATGAATAGTTCTAAAATGGTTAAATCTAATGCAGGGTTAATGTCTTTTAATCTCGCACCTAGTACTTGTGCTTTAGATTGCCCGGCTGTAGAATGTAATGCGGGTATTTGTCTATTGATATTACTTAGGTCAATATTGTCATTGTCTACTATGGTCATTTTGCCTACACCAGCCCTTGCGATCATTTCGGCACAAATACCACCGACGCCTCCGAGTCCAATAATTAAAACATTTTTACCCATTAAGGATGTTATATTTTCTTGTCCCAACATTAGTTCAGTTCTACTCATCCAATAAGGTATCATATTGTATCTTTATCTTGCAAAAATCATTAAACCATGTCTATTTCTAAAATCTTTTTTATCTGCGCTTTTTTCATCTATTCAGGCTTGAATGCGCAATATCAAATCAAGGAATTAACTGCACAAAAAGGGGTGAGTATCAGAGCAATGTCTGTACCTTCTGCAAAAGTGATATGGGCTAGTGGATCCAAAGGGATGGTGGCAAAATCTACCAATGAGGGAATCAGTTTTGAATGGATGCAAGTGAAAGGATATGAAAAAAGAGATTTTAGAGCGATGCACGCTTGGAACGATCAAGAAGCCATCCTAGTTGCAGTGGCGGCTCCTGCCATTATTTTAAAAACGATTGATGGTGGCGCTTCTTGGAATAAAGTATATGAGAATGCTGATACATCTATGTTTTTAGACGCGCTACATTTTAGTGATGAAAATAATGGCACGGTGATTGGTGATCCAATTGATGGTCATCTTTTTATTTTAACAACAAATAATAAAGGTGCTTCATGGGTTAAAATGCCCAATGCTTATTTCAAATCGGACTTAAATAATGGAGAAGCCTTTTTTGCTTCAAGTAATTCAAATTTAATTCATATTGGAAAAGAACTCGTTTTTGTAACAGGAGGTTTGAGTAGTAGATTATGGAAAAATGGGGTAGCAGAAGCTTTGCCATTGCTTCAAGGAACAAGTTCTACAGGCGCCAATAGTATTGCCATTTCGCCTAATGGAAACAGGATAATAATCGTTGGGGGTGATTTTGCAAATGACAAATTAGCCACAAATAATATAGTTGGATTTAAATTATTCCAAACACCAAATTCTGAAGTAAAACATTTAGCTAAAAAACAACTCGTTTGGGAACAATTGTCTTTAGGAAATCCGAATGGGTACAAATCATCAGTTGAATTTATTGATAACAATCGAATCATAACTTGCGGCACATCTGGGGTAGATTTGTCTAAGGACAAAGGTGCTTCTTGGGAAAAAATAAGTGAGCTCTCTTTTCATATCGTCAAAAAACATCCTACCAAAAACGCTATTTATTTAGCAGGTGGTGGTGGAAGGATCAGTTTTGTTGAATTATAATAGACAATGTATTAGACAGTTTAGACACAATTAAATATATAAGAAAAAGAAGGATGGATCTAATTGTAAATTCAAGTTTTTTTGTAATTTAGATTAGATGAATAAGTATCAAGCAATCATATCTTTTGACATGGACGAGGAGTTCATGTCTTTGGTACCTCCACATAGAACTTATATCAATTATCTATTGAATAAAGGTGTGATTGAAACCTACACTGTAAGTATGGAGACACAACAATCTTGGATTGTTGTCAATGCTAATACAAAGGTGGATGTAGAGGAAGTACTCAAAGCTTCCCCATTACATAAATACTGGAGCATGGAAATTGTGGAGCTTTTTGTATACGATAGTCAGTCTAATAGGCTTCCAGCAGTGCAATTAAATTAATTTATCTTTTTTTTTGGGAAATTGAAATTACCCCCTTATTTTTGCACCCCTTAGGGAGCATAGCTCAGTTGGTTTAGAGCATCTCGTTTACACCGAGAGGGTCCGCGGTTCGAGCCCGTGTGCTCCCACAAAGAATCCTCAACATATCTCTAGATTGTTGAGGATT
>CAIZLI010000082.1 GCA_903933765.1 uncultured Bacteroidota bacterium | reverse complement strand
TGTATCAACAGTTGCAGCAGCAGAATCAGTTGTAGCTTCAGTAGAAGCACCACCACAAGCAGTTAAAGCAGCGATAGCGAAGATTGCGAATACTTTTTTCATTAGAATGAGTTTAATGTTTAAATGATACTCTTAATACGCCATCTGATAAAAGGTAACCTTGAATTTGTAAAATATTTAAAAACAAGCCATTTTTAGCCTAGTTGGGTTACTTTTGTACCCTAATCGTATTAATCTCTTGAAAGCTGAACTCAACGAACAAGCCCTTTTAAAAGGGTTAGCCCAAAATGACTCCAAGGCGGTGGAAACCCTCTATAAAAGTCATTTTAGTATGATTCAGCACTTTGTTACCAATAACAATGGCTCTTTTGATGACGCAAGGGATATTTTTCAGGAAGCAATGATCACTTTGTACGAAAAAGTACAATTAGAACATTTTACCCTTTCCTGTCAAATTAAAACCTATTTATTCTCTATCTGTAAAAACCTTTGGTTAAAAAGGCTACAACAAATGGGAAAATATAGTGCCCCGCTCAGTTCACAAGAAGAAACGATCTCGGTCGAAGAAGATTTGGATCAGTTTGAGAAAAAAGATGCTGCTTTAGCCATTATGGATCGCGCTTTAAATAGTCTTGGTGAACCATGTAAAAGTTTGTTAGAAGGGTATTATTTAAATAAGAAAGGAATGCAGGAACTAGCAAGTCAGTTTGGTTATACCAATGCGGACAATGCCAAGAACCAAAAATATAAATGTTTGATGCGCCTAAAGAAACTCTTTTTTGCGCAATACAATATAGGAGAATAACCATATGGACGACATTCAATTACAGGAAGCGATAGAACGATATTTGACAGGCGACATGTCTGTTGAAGAACGTACTCAATTTGAGGCTATCCGTAAAGCTACGCCTGAGATTGATCAAATGGTGATTGAGCATGCGATGTTCTTAAGAGAAATGGATATTTATGTGAATCGTAAAAATTTCTCAAAACTAAATAAGCAAGTATTCAATCAATTATTGGATGCAGGTACATGGGCACCTGAAGCAGCAGAATCTACTTCATCTAGAGTGATTCAACTTTGGACTAAGTACAAGAAAGTCACTGCCATTGCAGCTTCTGTGGGCGGATTTATTGCATTATTTACTTCGGCTATGATGCTTTTCTTTTTCCCTTCAATTAATGGAAATCAAATTTTAGAATTAAGCAAGGCTGTTGAGAAAATTGAACGAAATCAAAAGGTACAAGGCCATTTATTGAATGAAGTAAAAACAAAGGTACCAGAGAACGCAAAATTAGTAAGTGGAGGTTCTGGCTTTTTAATTGATACCAAAGGTTTTGTGATTACCAATGCGCATGTCTTAAAAGGAGAAGGCGCAATTGTTGTGAATAGTTTAGGACAAGAATTCAAGGCAACGATTGTGTATAGCGATAAAAATTCAGATTTAGCTTTATTAAAAATCGAAGACGAAGATTACAAACAGGCAAAAGCTTTGCCTTTCACCATTCGTAAAAAGTCAAGTGATTTAGGGGAAGATATTTTCACTTTAGGTTTCCCAAGAAATGACAATGATATTGTTTACGGCAAAGGCTACTTAAGTGCTCAAACTGGATTCAACGGAGATAGCAATACCTATCAAATTCAGATTAGTGCCAACCCTGGTTATTCTGGCGCTCCTGTTTTCAATGAAAAGAACGAATTGATTGGTATCATGAGCAGTAGACAAAAACTAGCCGAAGGCGTTGCGTTTGCAATCAAATCTGATAAATTGTTTGATTTGGTGGAAACATTGGAGGAAAATGAACTAACCAAAGACCTCAATGTTAAATTGAACAAGCAAAAAGTAAAAGGATCTAAGAATCGCAAAGCACAGATCAACAACTTCAAGAACTACATCTATAGCGTTCGTGCTTTTAACTAGTCCATAAAGCATTACAAGAAAGCAATTCAATAAAGTATTTACTCATTACCCCCAAAGATTGGTTGGATACACATTTGATGCAACCAATGCATCAATACTTGCTTTTACACCTGGCGCATCTTCTTTATAAGTGACACCAAACCATTTTGCATTCGTAGGGATTACTTTGACAGCGCCCAAGTCCAATGCTTTGAATCTGCCTGCTACAAAAGGAATATAAAATTCTGATTTTAATGCCTGCCCTTCTCTTGCTAAGAATAATTTAAATTCTGATGCGCATAAGTCAATAAAGCCTGGTGCAAAACACATAAAATTCATACTTACTCTTGTGTCTTCTTGAAGTGGTGTTTCAATGCCATCTTCTTCAAATACAATACCAGCGCCTTCTTTTCTGTAAATTTTAGTACGCTCGTTGATGGTAGTTAAATATCCTGCTGCGTCTAAACTACATACACCCCTACTCACTGTGCCGTTTTCACTTAATGTATTTGAAAGTTCATAACCCAGGATACAATATTCTTTTTCGGAACATGTTGTGGTTAAAAAAGTATAAGCTTCTACAAATGCTTCCTGTCCATAATAATCGTCTGCATTGATCACAGCAAATGGTTCATTCACCACACCCTTTGTGCATAATAAGGCATGGGCCGTACCCCAAGGCTTGGTTCTTTCTTGAGGAATTGAAAAGCCTTCTGTAAATTGATCTAAGGACTGAAAAACATATGCAATCTCAATCTTGCCTGTTAATTTTGGTTCTACTACCGCCTTGAATGCCTCTGCAAAATCTGCTCTGATTATAAAAACAACTTTACCAAATCCTGCTCTTATCGCATCATAAATAGAATACTCCATGATCGTCTCTCCACTTGGGCCAAATCCTTCGGTTTGTTTCATGCTGCCATATCTACTTGCCATCCCTGCTGCTAATATCACTAATGTCGGTGCACTCATTTTTTACTTTTTTTAATTGTAATTTCACGATCCATTACGGTCGTCAAAATTAGTTGATTTATTCTAAATATAAAATTTTGCATATTAAGCCACATATACAATCCATCGCCTCCTTTGGTCATGACCAAAAGGTGGATTTATTAAGGCTGGACGTCATCCATCCAATTGTAAGTGGGAACAAATTCTATAAGCTTAGGTATTATATTGAATTGGCATTAGCAAAAGGGGTTTCAACAGTCGCCAGTTTTGGTGGACCCTACTCTAACCATATTGTAGCATTGGCATTTACAGCTAAAGAGGCTGGACTAAAAAGCATTGGCTATATTAGAACAAATGAAGATGAACCCATGACGCCTAGTTTAAAAGAAGCGAAGGCTTATGGGATGGAATTGGTTTATTTAGGCAGGACGGATTTTCAATCTAAAAAAGCAGCTATTTTACAATCAAGTGAAATGAATACTGATTGTTATTTGATTGACGAAGGCGGTTATGGAACCATTGGTGCCAAAGGTGCTGCCACTATTTTAACAACGCAGGATACATCCCATTATGATGTTATTATTTGTGCAGTTGGCACGGGCACTATGCTTGCTGGAATCATCCATGCTGCAGATGCGCATCAAAAAATAATTGGTATTCCTGTTTTGAAAAACGAAGGCAGTATCGAATCGGAAATCAACGCATTGTTAGAAGATAAAAATAGACCCTATACTTTACTGCACCAATTTCATCAAGGGGGCTATGCCAAAACAAATCCTATGATGCTTGATTTTATGAACAGACTTTGGGATGCAGAAAAAATACCAACTGATATTGTGTATACCAGTAAATTATTATTGGGTGTGGAACAATTGATCAATGAAAATTATTTTGACAAAGACATATCCATATTAGTCATACATAGCGGAGGTTTGCAAGGGAATCGGTCTTTACCGGAGGGAACTTTAAAATTTTAAGTCAATTGTTTGAACTAAAAAACTAGCATCTAGTTAAATGATATGTATTTGTATTTCAACTTAAGCTAATACTATTAGTTAAATTAATTCGCAATCAAAGATGGCTTCAAAGTGCTTTTTAATTTTTTGTTTAACTGCTTCGTAATCGACTTTTTTTCCTAATTCTTTTTCCAAAGAAGTCACCGTTTTACCTTGTATACCACAAGGCACAATGAATTCAAAATGAGATAAGTCTGTATTCACATTCAGTGCAAAGCCATGCATGGTAATCCATCGACTACATTTAATGCCCATCGCACAAATTTTTCTTGCCACAAATGGATCATGCGGGTCTAGCCATACACCTGTTTCTCCTGCACTTCTTTCTCCCTTTAATCCATACTCTGCAAGCACTTGAATAATCACTTCCTCTAAACTTCTTAAATACCAACCCAGGTCTGGCTTGAACTTATCTAGATCAACAATTGGATAACCCACTACTTGTTGTAAACCATGGTACGTGATATCTCCCCCTCTATTGATATGATAATACTCAATGCCCAGTACTTTTAATTGTTCATCAGACACCAATACATTGGATCGATTGCCATTTTTACCCAAAGTAAAAACAGGTGGATGTTCTACCAATATGAATCGATGTTGGGTTGCCGCCTCAGATGCTTCCTTGTTTTGCGTCCTTGCTTCGGTCTTTAGCGCAACAGCTTCTTTTAAACGCTGTTCTTGGTAATCCCAAGTGGGCTGGTAAGATTGTATTCCTAAATCTTCAAAAATTACTTGTTGGCGCATAGAACAAAGTTACAAACTAAGCGGCAATAACTTACTTTTGCATCATGTCAACTGAAGAGCTACAAATAGAAAGC
>CAIZLI010000081.1 GCA_903933765.1 uncultured Bacteroidota bacterium | reverse complement strand
TTTTGCCATCGCAATCATATGCAATACTGCATTGGTGCTACCGCCCAAGACCATGATCACGGCAATGGCATTTTCAAATGCTTTACGCGTCATGATATCTTTTGGCTTAATATCTTTTTCTAATAAATATCGAATGGCTTTGCCTGCATCCTTACATTCTTGTTGTTTCTCTGCACTCAATGCAGGGTTAGAGGAAGAGTAGGGTAAACTCATACCCAATGCTTCAATCGCAGCAGCCATGGTATTCGCAGTATACATACCACCACACGCACCAGCGCCTGGACATGCATGTTTGATGATGCCTTTAAAATCGGCTTCGTCTAATTGTCCTGCTAATTTTTGTCCTAAGGCTTCAAATGCAGAAACAATATTTAAATCCTGTCCTTTATAATGTCCTGGTGCAATCGTACCACCATAAATCATAATAGCTGGGCGATTCAATCTACCCATTGCAATAATGGATCCTGGCATATTTTTATCACAGCCCGGTACTGCAATCAATCCATCATAATATTGTGCGCCACAAACCGTTTCAATACTATCTGCAATCACATCTCTACTCACCAATGAATAACGCATACCAGGTGTGCCATTGCTCATACCGTCGCTCACACCAATGGTGTGGAATGTCAATCCCACTAAATTATTTTCCCAAATACTTTTTTTAATATCCGCAGCCAATCCATTTAAATGCATATTACAAGTATTGCCGTCATAGCCCATACTTACAATACCCACTTGTGCTTTATGCAAATCTTCATCGGTTAATCCAATACCATAAAACATCGCTTGGGCAGCGGGTTGCGTTGGATCTAAAGTGATGGTCTTGGAATATTTATTGAGTTCCATAAAATTTATATTATTGTTGATTTATGTAAACGCTCATGGATAGGATGCTTTTCGCCCTTTGCATGACGCTCGATAAATTCAGCAACCATATCGCCAATTGCTGTGGTAGTATAACTATTATTGGTGTCGATGTCTTTTGTTACAAAGCCATTATTCAAACACCAGTCCACTGCAGTGCGCACCGTATTGGCTTCTTCCTGCATGCCAAAATGATCTAATAACATCGCAGTAGATAAAATGGATCCCATTGGATTCGCAATGTCTTTTCCTTTTGCTTGCGGATAAGAACCATGGATGGGTTCAAACAGAGCAGCACTCGTGCCTACCGATGCAGATGGCAACAAACCTAATGAACCTGCTAATACCGAAGCTTCGTCGCTTATGATATCACCGAATAAATTTTCTGTTAAGACCACATCAAACTGTGCAGGATTTAAAATGATTTGCATCGCTGCGTTGTCTACAAATAAATAATCTACTTGTACATCGCTGTATGCTTTTGCAATGCCTTGAACCACTTTACGCCATAATCTAGATGTTTCTAATACATTGGCTTTGTCCACCAAGGTCAAATGCTTGTTTCTTTTTTGTGCATACTGAAATGCTAAATGCGCCACACGCTCTATCTCCATCACACTATATGAACAATCGTCTTTGGCTATCGTACCATCTTCACTCAAAGATTTTGCTCCAAAATAAATACCACCTGTTAACTCTCTAAAAATCACAAAGTCAACATTTTCTAAATGCTTGGCCTTTAGTGGTGATAAGTGTTGTAAAGAAGGATAAGTTTTTACCGGACGGATATTGGCAAATAATTGTAATTTCTTACGCAATTTTAATAAGCCTTGCTCTGGTCTTACTTTCGCAGTTGGATCGTTGTCATATTTTGGATCACCAATAGCGCCAAATAAAATAGCATCACTGTTTTTGCAAATAGCAATGGTTTCGTCTGGTAATGGATTACCCGTTTCGTCAATTGCGACCGCGCCCATCAATGCATACTCGTAACTAAACTGATGGCCATATTGTTTACCAATCATGTTCAATACTTTAATAGATTGATTGGTTACTTCTGGACCAATCCCATCTCCCAATATCACTGCAATTTTCTTTTCCATACTATATTGATACTTTATCGTTTTTATTTTTTTGCTTCAAATGCCGCAATCTCTTCCCTCATGCTTAATAAATAGTCAATGTCATCGTAGCCATTTAATAAACATGTCTTTTTATACGCATTAATCTCAAATGTTTCAAAAGCGCCAGTTGCATCGATAGTGATGGTTTGTGCTGCTAGGTCTACAGACAAACTATCATTAGGACCTTGCGCAAAAATTTCTTGTAAAAATGCATCGCTCACAGTCACTGGTAATACACCATTGTTCAATGCATTGTTTTTAAAGATGTCTGCGAAAAAACTAGACACCACTACTTTAAATCCATAATCCAAAATAGACCATGCTGCATGTTCTCTCGAAGAACCACAACCAAAATTCTTTGCTGCTACTAAAATAGCGCCGCTGTATTGTGCTTGATTCAAAACAAAATCTGCTTTTGGTTTTGTCTCATCATCATTTTCGTATCTCCAGTCTCTAAATAAATTTTTACCAAAACCATCCTTGGTAGTGGCTTTTAAAAATCGTGCAGGAATAATCTGATCCGTATCGACGTTCTCGATACGCAATGGAATAAATTTGCTTGTGATTGTTTGTAATGATTGCATATACCAATGATTCTATAGTTAGGGTCTAACTTTTAATTAATTTAATAAGGTTCTAATATCAGTGATCTTACCAGTTAACAATGCCGCTGCTGCAGTGAGTGGACTCACCAACATCGTTCTTGCGCCTGCACCTTGACGTCCTTCAAAGTTTCTGTTACTGGTGCTGACACAATATTCGCCTGCTGGTATTTTATCTTCGTTCATCCCCAAACATGCGCTACAACCTGCTTGTCTAATTTCAATTCCTGCTGCTTCAAATATTTTGTCCAATCCTTCCTGCTTAATTTGCTTTGCAACTTCCTGTGATCCCGGTACGATCAATGTTTTAACAGCTGGGTCTTTTTGCTTGCCTTGTATAATACTTGCTACCAATCTAAAATCTTCGATTCTTGAATTCGTACATGATCCAATGAAAACATTTTGTACTGGCATCCCTAATAAACTTTGTCCTGCTGTTAAGCCCATATACTTTAATGCCTTCTCATAGTTTTGTTTTTCTGTAGCATCTGTAAAACTTTCCATGGTAGGCAAACTTCCTGTTACAGCTAAACCCATACCTGGATTGGTACCATAAGTGATCATTGGTTCAATGTCTGCTGCGTCAATATTAATTTCCATATCAAATTGTGCATCTGCATCACTGTATAATGTTTTCCATGCTGCTAATTGACGATCCCAGTCTGCGCCCTTTGGTGCAAAAGTCCTGCCTTGGATATAATCAAAAGTTGTTTGGTCTGGTGCAATCAGTCCTCCGCGCGCACCCATCTCGATACTCATATTACATATAGTCATTCTTGCTTCCATGCTCAATGCTCGAATGGTGGATCCTGCATATTCCACAAAATAACCTGTTGCACCACTTGCAGATATTTTTGCAATGATGTATAAAATAATATCTTTTGAAACCACACCTGCGTTCAATTTTCCTTCGATATTGATGCGCATTGATTTTGGTTTTGTTTGCATAATACACTGTGATGCAAAAACCATTTCTACTTCACTGGTGCCAATACCAAATGCGACCGATCCAAATGCACCATGCGTAGAAGTATGACTATCGCCACATACAATGGTCATGCCTGGTTGTGTGATACCAAGTTCTGGCCCAATCACATGCACGATCCCTTGGTTCGGATGTCCTAGTCCATACAATGTCACACCATGTTTGTTACAATTGTCAATTAAAGTATCTACCTGAAAACGAGATAGCTGATCTGCAATTGGTAAATGCTGATTCATGGTAGGCACATTATGATCTGCTGTGGCCACAATTTGTGCTGGACGAAATATCGTTGCGCCTCTTTTTTCAATTCCACTAAATGCTTGTGGACTTGTCACTTCGTGAATAAAATGTTTGTCGATATACAATACCGACGGACCATCTGTGATTTGCTTCACCACATGCTTGTCCCAAATTTTTCCAAATAATGTATTCCCCATAGTTCAATTATTTATTTCATTGATCTCCTTATTGAGAGACCATGGTTGAATTGTAGGCTGCTGCCATTGCTTGTAAATCGGATTCCACCACTTCTTTCTTTTTATCTGCAACTTCTACAAATAGCGCATACAATGCATCGATATCGTTTCGGTTGAATTCAAATCCTAATTTGTGCAAACGGTGCGCTAGCGCGGATCTTCCGCTTCTTGCTGTTAATACAATTTTAGTATCTTCTGCCCCTACTTCTGCAGGATTCATGATCTCATAAGTTTGCGCTTCTTTCAAAAATCCATCCTGATGAATGCCCGATGAATGTGAAAATGCATTTGATCCTACAATCGCTTTATTGGGTTGCACTGCCATGCGCATCACATCTGACACTTCACGACTAATTGGATTCAATAATTTTGGATTGATATTTGTGTAAAATCCTAAGTCTTTATGTTGATTTAATATCATCACGACTTCCTCTAGTGCCGTATTGCCTGCGCGTTCTCCTAATCCATTGATTGTACATTCAATTTGTCTTGCACCACCTATTACGCCTGCAATAGAATTCGCAGTGGCCATACCTAAATCATTATGACAATGACAAGACAAAATCGCCTTATCAATATTGGGCACATTGTTCCATAAGTAAGCCATCTTTTCTTGATACTGATGAGGCAAACAATAGCCAGTGGTGTCTGGAATATTTAAAGTGGTTGCACCCGCTTTCACAACTGCTTCTATCACTTGTGCTAAATAAACATTGTCTGTTCTTCCTGCATCTTCTGCATAAAATTCTACATCGTCTGTAAAATTTCTTGCCATCTTCACTGCTTGCACTGCACGCTCTATGATGGCTTCTCTTGTGCTATTGAATTTGTATTTGATGTGTAAGTCGGATGTGCCGATACCTGTGTGGATTCTAAAACGAGCTGCTGGCTTCAATGCCTGGGCAGCCACTTCGATGTCTTTTTGTACCGCCCTCGTTAATCCACAAACCACCGTATTTTTTAAAGTCTTTGCTATCTGGTGCACCGAATCAAAATCACCTGGGCTTGACACCGGAAATCCAGCTTCCAAAATATCCACCCCAAGCTCCTCTAACCTTACGGCTAAGGCTAATTTCTCCTTGGTATTCAATTTACAACCTGGTACCTGTTCCCCGTCTCTAAGGGTAGTGTCAAATATGTAGACTTTTTCGCTCATCTTATTGATTTTGAATAGTTTATAGATACAAAACGGGCATTTAGCCCGCTTACTGATCA
>CAIZLI010000080.1 GCA_903933765.1 uncultured Bacteroidota bacterium | reverse complement strand
ATCTACACTATAGCCTACACTCTTTCCCTACACGACGTCTTCCGATCTACTATTGATATAAGACTAGAGACTGGCTATTTAATTCAATCTCAAAAAAATATCACAAGAGGACAACTTCAATTCATTGTATATAACAATTTATCTTTCTAGAATAGGAGTCATAAATAAATCCAACAGCACCCGAAGGCTTTAATTGAAATGCATTGGGTAAGGCAAACTGTTTGGCAATCCCGGTCTCGCTTCATGTAAATCAAGGACTTACGTTACATCGTGGGTCCTTTTATTTTAAATATGATGTATATCATGATTTCCGGATGGATTAATAGGTAGCTAAACCAGGCTGATAAAATCTCATGGTTAGCGATCGGCGGGCTTTTAATGCCATTAAGTTTTATCAATTCTTTACTCAAATTCAAGTTCGTTGTTAAATGATTCTTATTCTTTCATCTTTTGTTTTAATGATGTCATTTAGACTCTAGTCTATCAAAAATATTATTTCGAACATGAATGATCAAATTATGATTTAACCATTTACATTTGCACATTGAATACAATTGTCAAATCTATCTTAGGAATAGATTTCATTTATTTTCAAGCAATACAATATGATCAATTTGAATAAGTATAAGATGGGCAAACTATTTAAGTTCTCAAAATACTTATTGATACATCTCTTTTGTAGTTTACTAGTGATTGTTGCACATGGACAAAAAATAAAAGAATTTATTGTTAATAAAAAAGAACATTTACTTCATGAATTTGAAGATAGTTCTGGTAAATCCAATTATATTTTATATCCTACGTTGGCCTATACTCCTGAAACTAAAACAGAAATAGGACTTGTGAATCTTTATCTTTTTTATGCCAATAAAAACAATAAAAATAGACTTAGTGAAATCAATACATTTAGTTTTTATACTGCAGAAAAACAATATGGGGTTTTGTTAGATCATGCTATTTATGGTGATGGAGATAAATGGTTTTTTCTGGGTAGAGGTAAATTTCAATACTTCCCAATGAAATATTACGGTATTGGAATTAACTCACCCAAGGAAGGATATGACGTTGTAAATAATTCCAATATTCAACTTCGTGAAAGGGTACTCAGAAAAATTAATGGGAATTTTTTTGTTGGAGCAGAGTTTGATTTTCAAAAAATGTATAATGTTGAATTTTTAGGAGCGAATAAAGTTGGTTATGATTATCCGACTGGATACAAGGGTTCAAGTAACATTGGTTTTGGAATGGGCTTGGTATTTGATAACAGGAAAAATGTAATGAACGTGAGAAAGGGTTTGTTCGCCGAACTAGCTTTTCTCAACTATTCAAAATCCCTTGGTAGCACCAATTCCTTCGTCAGTACACAGTTTGATTTTAGATATTTTAGAGAAGGGTTTAATCCAAAAGATGTTTTAGCAGTTCAGGGTTCAGCACTATTCAATAATGGAGAAGTTCCTTTCAATCAAATGGCCATGATTGGAGGAGAGAGTATGATGCGGGGATACTACCTTGGAAGATTTAGGGATAAGCATTTTTTAACATCGCAGGCCGAATATAGGTTTCTTCCGTTTGGATTCAGTAAACGTTTGGGTGCCGCCGCCTTTATTTCAACAGCTACAGTTGCGCCATCTGCTAAAAGTTTATTTTCATCCACATTTAAGATGGCTGGTGGCGTTGGAGCAAGGTACCTCATCTTCAAATCAAAAGATATTTTTGTGCGTTTTGATCTCGGGTTTACTCGTGAGGGTAACGGGTATTATTTTTATATAGGAGAAGCTTTTTAATCCCTTTGCATATAGTATAGATGTATTGATTGCTTACATAATTCCTTAATATAAATCAAACAAATTCTATGTTTATTCCCCAAATAAAGAATAGGAAGTAATAATATATTAATAATTAACTTAATTTAGTTTACCTAAAATCTCTATAATGATAAAACATATTTTATTATATGCTGGGTTGTTTTTCTCATTCCAAGTAATTGCTCAAACGAGTTTTGGACTTGGACAAAAATTAGTTCAAATTGATTTGCCAATTAATACGCTAGTGAATCAAAATGCTTTGATTACAACTGTGAATAATCTTTCACTTGAACCTAACCAAAAGGGTAAATTAGGTGTTTTGACCAATCAAGCTAAATTATATTTGAATTTTACAAATAAAAATAACAAGGTTGTTTTTGAGGTTCCTAATTCAACTAAATTATTGACTGCTGGATTACAAACCAAAGTCAGCAATTCTAATAAAATTGTAACATGGGATTTAAATTCGATCAATGAAAAACAGTTTAAATTATACATTGCTACTGCAAATGATTCTGCTCAAAACTATATTTTTTATAGTGGCTATATTTATTTTCCATCTTTGAATAAATGGAAACTCATCGCAAGCTTTAGAATCAATAAATATACAGAAGGTTTAAAGTCTGCATCTGCCTTTAAGTCTAATAATATAAATGCAAATTTGGAAACTCTCTTTACAGATACATGGAGTCAAGGAGATAATGGGGCATGGTTGAAAATTCAAAATACCAGTAACCAGAAACCTTTCTTGCCGCCTTTTTCTGATATAGATAGTATAGCGCGTGCATACAGTGATTCTATTGTTATTAAAAAACTAATTAAATCCAACAAGACGGATGCTATAAATTACAAAAATGGTTTGTATTATACAATGATGAAAACAGGTACAAAGCCTGAATTGGTTAAATTGACTGATACCGTTTCTATATTTTATAAAGGGTACTTGATGGGTACGAATGTTATTTTTGATCAAACAGCAAATGAGACACGGACTTTCCCTTTAGCTAGATTGATTAAAGGTTGGCAGGTTGGCTTAGAGGGGAAGCGTATTGGAGATAAAGTGAAACTCTTAATCCCTTCAGGGCTGGCTTATAGTATAAGAACAAGATCTGCAATTATTGTCCCTAATTCTATTTTGGTTTTTGAAATCGAGATGGTAAATGCTAAGCCTAGTCAATAAAGAAGTTAGTGCGTAAAATAAGTGAATACATTATTTACGTCTTTTGAAAATAACCCTTTGCAAATTAAGGACACTATAATTGTTTACTTCTTTATTCTCATCTATTTTTTTTCCGGAACTGACTTCAAAAATTAGTTGATTGCCTTGCAATTCATAGCTGGATGTTAACATGACACCATGAGTTTCAAAAATTGAATATAATTTGTTGTTAAAATAGTAATCCATTAATTCAATGCCGTTTCCTTCATCTGTGGCATATGTTTGTGTTACTGCGTCTTTTAAAACTAATTTGTAATCTTTTACGGCTGGCATCGTTTTTGACAAATAAGTTGTTTTCCATAACCATGTATCGGACCGATTTGTTTTTTGTATATCTAATTCCACAGGTAAGCTATCTCGTAGTTGCCCTTTTCCATACATATACATTATGCCTTCCCATTTGCCTATACATTTATCTGCAAAATTTTCTTGCGCATTTATTTTCATGCAACAAAAACATATTATTATAATTGCATTAACTCTAATTAAGGTATAAAGTGAATTTTTGTTTTGAAGGGTCATATTGGTATCATTAAGGTTTGAAAAATCTATTTATTTGTAAATTAGGAAATTATAGCTTTCTAGGCAAGTACAACTACTTTATAGTATTGTCTAACAAATAGAATTAGTTTAACTTTGAATCCATGAAGGAACTTATTTATGTTTTTATAGGTGGTGGCTTAGGTAGCTTGGTTAGGTTTATACTTGGCAAGTGGGTCAACGCATTCCATAATGCTAGTTTCCCTTTTGGCACCTTTACAATCAATGTGATAGCTTGTTTTGTACTGGGTTTTGTTATAGGATTGGCAGACCAAAAACAATTGCTTTCTCCAGTTGCACGTCTATTTTGGGCAGTGGGTTTCTGTGGCGGCTTTAGCACCTTTTCGGCTTTCAGCAGCGAAACAGTTACACTCTTCCAACAAGGTCAAAACAGCACTATGCTTTTGTATATTTTATTGAGTGTTGTAGTTTGTATGACTGCAACTTTCGGCGGTTTATTTGTTGCCGAAAGATTTTAATACTATTAGAAGTTCCAACTTCCTTCTTCCATTTCCGCTTCCAATTCTCCGACATCCCATCCGCAATAGCCAATAAAAAGTTGAATTTCTTCTTGAGTGGCAGACCCGTTATTGATGGCTTCGATCACTTGCTCCATATTGCCACCTAAATAAAGACCATTGGTTAATTGTTTGCCCCCTTCAATGAGATCAGGTCGCTTGTGTAAAACAAAGAGATGTGCTCTATCAACGGGACCTCCATCCATTAGCGGAAATGGTTTAGCATGATTGAATTCAATTAGATCATTCAAAGACTTTCCAAAAGGTTTATTAGTTACAAACCCTGTAGTTCCTGCTTCATCGTGTTCAACGATTAGAATACTTGTTTCCTCAAAGAAACTACCATTCAATAACGCAGTGCTTTTGATAGAAATTCCTGCTTTTAAGTTCCTCATAGGTTTGTAAATTATGATGCTGTAAATGCGGATCCTTTGTTATAGTTGGTTTTTGTAAAAAGACCCAATTTTATCAATTGTTTTTTCCATATAGCTTGATAAATTTTTTCCAGCTTGAATCCTCAAACTGACTTAATTGAAGCTTATAATTATCAATCAATGTAGCTGCATCGCTAATTCTTTTCCAATCCTGCTCAGAGGGAATATCTACTCTTGCCATCGCTACTTTCTCTGCTTCATTGATGGCAGATGCTGGAGTGATCCTAACGCTCTGCCATGCGCCCACTTGACGATCGCCAGGGCTATCTTTACCAACTAATTTTAATTGCTTCACCATTTCTATCATTCCATTCACATTTTTTAAAGCTTTTTCATTTTTAGTTTGTTTAGATAAGGTTTCATGTATTTTTTTTAATTCACTCTCCCAAGAATTGATCAAGTTAAAAAAAGACTTTAATCTTCCTACTTCAAAATTGAGCGCTTTATTATAACGATACAATTCCTGATCCACTTCTTCCTTCATCTTAAATCGTGGATCTGAAATGACTTTGATACTTGTGCTTGACTGAACCCCTTTATATTTTATGACTGCTATATAGGTGCCAGGAAGCACAGGTATACCTCTTGATTCATTTGGATCATAGTTCCCCGATAAGTAAACACGATTTTCATCCAGCTTCCATTGAATATAATTCAATCCTTGCACCAGTAATTGTGTTGTTAATTTTTGAATGGTATCCCCTTTGCTATTTAAAATGAATCCTTCAACCTTATCTTCTTTTGAAGGAAGATCATTGATATAAATTGGGATGGCTGCTTCTTGGAAGGGTCGATTCTCTCCCTCGAATGTGGTACCAAATCCTGTCCAAATATTGCCCGGAGGCGCAATGAACAATCCTTTCACCTGAATGACTTCATTCATGGGTAAACTAGTTATTTTTTCTTTGGTATTTCCTCTTACAATCTCACGCAAACTCTTTAGGTCGTCAAGCACCCATATGGCTCTGCCAAAAGTTCCCACCACCAATGCGGATTCTTTTTCCTGAATAACTAAGTCCATTGTTGACACACTAGGAAAACCATTTTTGAAGGGTACCCAATCTTTCCCTTCATTGATACTCACCCACAATCCATTTTCCGTTCCCAGAAAAACTAATTGCTTCTCCACCGGATCTTGAATAAAATTTAATGCATAGCCCTTAACCTGATTTGCATCAAGCATATTTTTCCAAGTTTTACCATAATCTGTGGTCATAAATAAGTAGGATGCATAATCTCCTTTGCGATAATTATTTGCCACTAACCAAGCTGTTCCTTTTTCATATCTTGAAGCATGTATTTGTGGAATCCATGCTCCATCGGGCAGTCCAATGATATTTTTTGTAAGATTATTCCAAGAGATCCCTCCGTTATCACTGACTTGCACCTGTCCATCATCGGTACCCACCCAAATAAGGTCTTTATCAAGAAAACTTGGAGCAATGGCAATAATGGTATTGTAATTTTCTGCACCAGATACATCGAGCGTTAATCCACCATAATCAGGCTTTTGATGTGCAGGATTATTTGTAGTGAGATCAGCAGAAATGGTTTTCCAATTTCTTCCTTTATCTGTGGTCTTGTGTAAAAATTGAGAACCATAGTATGCAGCATTTTCATTGAATGGATCTTTTGCAAAACCAGCATTCCAGTTAAAGCGCAAATAGGTTGACGCCTCTTTCGCTGTTGGTGCAATACTTTGATAATATCCCGTTTGCTTATCATAACGATACAAATCACCATTTTGCGAAGTACCATAACCAAATCTTGCATCATCTAGGTCTGGCGCAATATGAAAACCATCCCCACCCACCAAGTATTGCCAATACAATGTTCGGATGCCACCGCGCTTCCAAGTATAAGCAGGCCCTGACCAGTTTCCATTATCCTGCATACCACCATAAACATTGAATGGCGTTTCGTAATCAACATTAACATGATAAAATTGTGCAACAGGAATCGTTTCTGGAAAATACCAAGACTTTCCATGATCATAGGTGATACCCAAGCCACCATCTCCACCAATTATAAAATGTTGCGCATCATATGGATTAATCCACATGGCGTGGAAGTCGGCATGAATCCCTTTTGTTTCATCTGCTGGGATCATCGGTGTTGGATCAAAGCTAATACCACCATCATAACTTACCGACAAAGGTTGATATATATTGTATAGTCGATCAGGATCTTTTGTGTCTACGGCAAGGTCTTGAAAATAAAAGGGACGGTTATTTGTAAATCGTGGATTGTCATTAATCATTTTCCAATGCATACCTCCATCCTCACTTTTGTACAATGCATTTTTTTTCGCTTCCACTTTTGCATAAACAATCTTTGGATTACTAGGTGCTATGGCAAGCCCCACACGTCCTAATTCACCAGCTGGCAAACCATTGGTATCTGATAACTTTTCCCACTGCGCACCACCATTGCTAGTGATGTAGATACCTGATCCTTTTCCACCGGAAACAAAATAATAGGGAGTTCTATGGTGCTCATACAATGCAACAATGAGTTTATCTGGATTTGATTCATGCATGACAAGATCTGCTACACCCGAAGCAGTATTTGAAAATAAAATTTGTTTCCAGTGTTGGCCACCGTCAGTGGTTTTATACAACCCGCGATTGGAATCTGCTGTGAATGGATCCCCCATTGCACCCACATAAATTATATTGGGATTGCGAGGGTCGATTATAATTCGATGGATTGTTTTAGTGGCTGTCAAGCCCATATGTTTCCATGTTCTACCGCTATCCTCACTTTTAAAGATGCCCATTCCCAGGTTCATCGAGTTACGGGGATTGCCTTCGCCTGTGCCTACCCATATCACTTTCGGGTCACTTTGCTGAATCGCAATTGCGCCAATATTCTGTGTAGGCTGTTCATCAAAAATAGGCTTCCACGAAGAGCCTCCATTTTCAGATTTCCAAACACCCCCAGAGGCAGCACCAACATAGATCATCTTTGGATTTGATTTTAACGCATCAATGCAGGTGATTCTTCCACTCATATTGGCAGGACCCAGGTTTCTGATCTTTAGAGAGGATAACTTGTTGAAGTCGAGCACCTGAGCGGATAAAGTAAGATTAGATAACAAAAGAAAATAAAGGATAAAACGCATAGTATTATTTCATTTTTGACGACCTGAATTTAAGTAAAAAAATGGTCTCAAAGTGTATTTGTTTAAGTAGTTAGGAATAGATATAAACTCCCTGCTTTAAGGGTTTTTAGCATCTTTATAATAATTAAGGCGCTATAATTCAAATGAAATTTACGATCTTCATGATCTCCAAAAATTTACTTTATGAAACATAGTAATTCCATCTCAAAACTTCTATTGCTTTTGATGTTTTCGTTGATAGGCGCATCAGGAATCTCCCAACAAAAGCAAACAAATAATTATACATCACTTGTATCTCTTTTCAAAGACTGGCGTGCTTTTGAAAAACCGCCTTT
>CAIZLI010000079.1 GCA_903933765.1 uncultured Bacteroidota bacterium | reverse complement strand
TGAATTGGTAATTGAAATGCTAAATTACCATTTTGCATGTTATCTTTATCTAGTAAAGTATGAATTTATGAATATCATTATTACTGGTGCTTCAAAAGGGATTGGTTTTGCCATTGCAAACGCTTTTGCAGCAGCTGGACACAATTTGTATCTAACAAGTAAGACCCCTGCCGACCTCTCTAGTGCAGCAGCATCCTTACAAAAAACATATCCTAACGTAAAGGTGGACTTTGTACATGCAGATTTATCTATTCAAGCACAGGTAAACTGTTTTTCTGAGTGGGTATTAGCAAGAACCACCCCCGATGTTTTAGTAAACAATGCAGGTTATTTTTTACCTGGCCAATTACAAGATGAGGCAGATGGACAATTAGCAGCACAATTAAATGCGAATTTATTTTCGGCATATCATTTGACACGTGATCTTTTGCCTGCTATGTTAAAAGCAAAACAAGGGCATATTTTTAATATCTGTTCTATTGCATCTTTGCAAGCCTATCCACATGGCGGATCTTATAGTATTTCTAAATATGCTTTGCTAGGTTTTTCTACTAACCTAAGACTTGAATTAAAAGACAAGGGCATTAAAGTCACTGCAGTTTGTCCTGGCGCTACTTATACCAATAGCTGGAAGGGTTCTGGGGTGCCAGAAGAGCGTATTATGGAAGCAGATGATATTGCAAAGATGATTTATGCAGCGACACAATTAAGTCCACAAGCGGTGGTAGAAGATATTGTGCTTCGTCCTCAATTAGGAGATTTGTAAAATCTAAGGAATTGAATTTTAATCATCAGATATTTTTGATTTAAAATTTAAAATCGCTCAAGGTCTTCATTATCGGTCTCGTTTTTATCTGTAACAGGTTGATCAATTTTATTGGTTGTACTAAAACTTGCTCTTGCTGCTTTTGTAGCAGCCAACCTTTCGATAATGACTGCAGCAATTAGTTTTGCCGCATCTTCATTCGGGTTTAATTGTAATATATATTTTAATTTTTCTTCAGATACATCTATCCGATATAGTAATTGCACCAATTTATTAAAGTCATGTTGTATGCAATCATTGATAAAGGCAATTAAATCGCTAGGGCCTAGTTGTTCTAATTCGGAAAATGCTTTTTCCATGGGGGTCTATTTTATCTGATTTTTTCTGTGACACCTAAGCTAAACAAGGCAAAGTCGTATTTGACAGGATCACTTGCATCTAAAGTTCGGCAATAATCGGTTAACTCCAAGGCGGTCAGCCAATCTATTTGTGGACGAGAGATTAGTCCGAAAGTCCTGGAGACCCTTGCCACATGCACATCAATCGGAATGATTAAATCCGCAGGGGAGATGGCTTTCCACAAACCAAAGTCAACCCCATGTTGGTCCTTACGTACCATCCATCTTAAAAACATATTCAATCTTTTACAAGTAGATCCGTTTTTTGGAGAAGCAATATGTTTTCTAGTTCGATCTGGTGCAGCCTCTAATGAAAAAAAATAATTTTTAAAATGAGTCAAACCAGCTTCTACTGTTTTTATTTTTTTGCCCGATGCTTGGTCCATAAAAAATGCAGTTTCTAAACTTTTCTGGTTGGCATAATGTTGTTTAAAAAAAGCGATACAATACAATAAGTCGGTATCCTTGAAAGTGCGATGCGCAAAGCCTACTAATTTTTTTAGATCTTTTGATTGGTGTTGGGTGCAAAACTCAAAAGGCGCATTGTCCATTCTTTCCAGCAATTCCTTACTCTTTTGAATGATGGTGGTACGATTGCCCCAAGCAAAGATGGCAGCAAAAAAAGCAGCAAGTTCAATGTCTTGCTGCTTTGTAAATAAATGCGGTATACTGATTGGATCTTTTTCGATAAAGTCAATATGGTTGTATTGCTTTACTTTTTGATCGAGTAATTGTTTGATTGCAGGATTCATTATCCAATGGCCTGTGCTAAGTCTGCGATGATATCTTCGGCATCTTCAATCCCTACACTTAGACGAATTAATCCGTCTGCAAGTCCGTTTGCAATTCTTTGTTCACGTGGGATTGAAGCATGGGTCATGCTTGCAGGGTGATTGATCAAAGATTCAACGCCTCCTAAACTTTCTGCCAATGAAAATATTTTTGTGCTTGATAATACTTTGGTGGCTGCTGCAACGCTATCGTCTTTTAATAGAAAGCTCATCATGCCGCCAAATCCACGCATTTGTTTTTTAGCAATATCGTGGTTATGATGGTCTGTGAAGCCACACCAGTATACTTTTGCTACTTTTGGATGCTGACGTAAATAAGCTGCTACTTTTTCACCATTCTCACAATGCCTTTGCATTCTTACATGCAATGTTTTAATACC
>CAIZLI010000078.1 GCA_903933765.1 uncultured Bacteroidota bacterium | reverse complement strand
TTCAAACTCTTTGGCTATAAATGCAGCTGCTTTATCAATGCTTGGACTAAAGGTTCTACGACCTTCCATTTCATCTGAAGCTAGCACGCGCTCAATCCTTTCTGTCTCAGACTTAGTGATTATTTTATTAATCATTTGGCTAATACCTAAGCATGGGATTAACAATGCGATACATATTAATTTAATCATTTTCATATTAACTATTTTAGAGTTGCTTTAAAGATAATTTCATTTTGAATGCAAATGAAAAAAATGATGACAGCCGGAATGAAAAAATAAGCGTTTTAAACTTTTGAATTTGATAATTGTCTAAATTGCTAACAAATCACTTGCATGCCGCTAAGCCCCCTTTCTAGCAGTAAAGGACTTGAAACCTTTCAAGGCCCTTGGACTAAGCAAACGACGACTCATTTATTAAATAGAGTGCTTTTTGGTGCAAAGCATTCCGAAATTGAACAATTTTTAGCAAAGGGTTTAAATGCATCTGTGACTGAATTGCTCAATCCTGCCGATCCTATTCCTGCTCCTCCAGTCAATGAATACAATACTGCCACCGTGATAGACCCCACAGTTGCCCCTGGAACTACATGGATCAACAATCCAACCAATGACGGTACCATCAATGGCTTAAGAAGAAATAGTTTTAAAAAATGGCTAACTGGCGTGATGATCCATCAGGATATAAGTATCAGAGAAAAAATGACCTTGTTTTGGGCCAATCATTTTGGCACAGAAGCAGATACTATTTCATTTGCCAATTATGTGTACCAACACCATGATACTTTAAGAAAAAATGCCCTTGGAAATTATAAAACAATGGTGAAAGCAGTAACGATTGATCCTGGTATGTTGAGGTACTTAAATGGTTATTTAAATTCCGCCACTGCACCAGACGAAAACTATGGAAGAGAATTACAAGAACTGTATACGGTTGGAAAGGACAATGCAATTCAATTTACAGAATCAGATGTGAAAGCAGCAGCAAGGGTGTTAACTGGATGGCGTATCAATACAAGCTTTAATAGTTATTTTGATGCGACAAGACATGATACAGGTAGTAAGCAGTTTTCGAGTTACTATAATAATAAAGTAATTACTGGTAAGTCAGGTGCTGCAGGCGCTGGCGAAACAGATGAGTTGATAGACATGTTATTTGCTAAGGAAGACATGGCTAAATATATCTGCAGAAGAATTTACAGATGGTTTGTTTTTTATTATATCGACGAGACGGTTGAAAAAAATATTATTACGCCTTTGGCTGCAATTTTTAAAAATAACAATTTTGAAATTAAGCCTGTATTGACTGCGCTTTTTAATAGTGCGCATTTTTATGATCCATTGTATATTGGATGTCAAATAAAAAGTCCGATAGACCATGTGATTGGGACTTTGCGAAAAACAAATGTAGTTTTTCCAAATTCAAAAACAGATTATGCAGACGCCTATTTGCACTTTAATAATATGGTAGCTCAATTAAACAGTTTTGGACAAAGCCTTGCCGATCCGCCTAATGTGGCTGGCTGGCCTGCTTATTATCAATCTCCAGAATTTGGTGAATTATGGATCAATGCCGACACATTACCAAAACGAAATAAATTTACTGACTTGATGATTGAGACGGGCTATACCAGAAATGGTAAAAAAGTTTTTATAGATTTGATTCCTTTTGCAAAAGCCATTTCCAGCAGTCCCGCCAATCCCAATCAATTGATTCAAGATTTATTTGATCTTTTGATTTCTACTGATATAGATCAAAGCATCAAAGACAATTTAAAAAAGCAAATTTTATTAAGTGGACAAACGGCTGATTACTATTGGACAGAAGCTTGGAATAGCTATCAGTCCAATCAAAATACAATCAATTATAATTTAGTGAATAATAGATTGAAGGCGCTTATAAAATATATTATGAACCTGCCAGACTATCAATTAAGTTAAATGAAAAGAAGCACTTTTTTACGCAATAGTCTTGCAATACTAACGCCCACAGTCATTAGTGGCAATCCAATCCATGTATTGAATAACCACAGCATGGTTGAGCCAGAAGTATTGGCCAACGTCAACAATGATCGAGTGCTGGTGATCATTCAATTGAATGGAGGAAATGATGGATTGAATACGGTACTCCCTATCAGTCAATACGGACAATACTATAATGCAAGAACGAATATTGCTATACCAGAAAAAAAGATTCTTGGTTTAAATGGATTTGATGCAACAGGATTGCATCCCTCCATGACAGCCATGCAAAAATTATTCAACGAAGGTCAACTAGATGTTGTTCAAGCGGTGGGCTATCCTCAACCTAATTTTTCTCATTTTAGAGCAACCGATATTTGGATGAGTGGTTCTGACAGTACCCAATATTTAAATACAGGTTGGGTTGGTCGTTTTTTAGATAATAATTATCCAGGCTTCCCAGATAATTACCCAAATGAAGTAGACACAGATCCATTGGCCATTCAAATTGGTTCTATTACATCTTTGACTTGTCAAGGACCCATTGTAAATATGGGTATGAGTATTTCTGATCCAAGTGCGTTTTATAATTTATTTGATGCAACTGAACAAGCAGTACCAAATACCAATGCGGGTTATGAATTAAGTTTTATCAGGAGAATTTCAAAGCAAACGAATAAATATGCTACACGCATCAAAGCTGCATCTGATGCAGTAAAGCAACAAGTGACTTATCCCAACACAAGTCTCGCCAATCAACTAAAAATTGTATCAAGATTGATTAAAGGTGGATTGAAAACAAAAATTTATTTAGTGAATTATGGCGGGTTTGATACGCATGCGGGTCAAGCTGTAGCTACGGATACCACCACGGGCACGCATGCTAATTTATTAGGTGCTGTTTCCGAAGCGATTGGTGCTTTTCAGAGTGATATCAAGAATCAGGAAATAGAAGATAGGGTGATTGGCATGACTTATTCAGAATTTGGAAGAAGAATTAAATCAAATGCAAGTGGTGGAACGGATCATGGTGCTGCTGCGCCTTTGTTCTTATTTGGTAAAAATGTAAGAGGTGGTGTTTTTGGTGAAAATCCAACGATACCAACAAATGTTTCTGTGGGTGATAATGTGCCTTATCAATATGATTTTAGAACCATTTATAATTCCATTTTAACAAATTGGTTCTGTGTGAAAGCAGCAGACAATCAAGAAATCATGCTCAAGCAGTTTCCAACTTTAAACTTAATCAATGCAAGTGCTTGCGCAGTTGAAATGAAGAATCCTGTTTTTGAAAAAAACGCAATGATTGTAGCATATCCAAATCCATTTGCACAACAATCCAGAGTAGAATTTAAAACAGAGGGTGGACATACTTTAGTACAATTGATTGACGCCTCTGGCACAGTGATTAAATTATTAGTAGACGCCACTTATAGTTATGCAGGAATGAATAGTGTCACATTGCTTGGTAGTGATTTAAAACCAGGTGTTTATTATATTAGAATTCAAAATGGGATACATCAGTACGTCAAAACCATTGTTAAAATGTAATGTAAAAGTATAGTTTAAACTTTTTGACATCATTTTGGTCTAACTTGAACTTACATGACTGACCAAGCACTCATAACACAATTTCAAAATGGTGACTCAAAAGAGGCCGCCTTTACCCAATTAGTAAAAAGTCATCAGACGCAGGTATATTATCAAATTAAAAAAATGGTGCTCGAGCATGCGGATGCAGACGATATTGCACAAGCAGTTTGGATCAAAGTTTGGAATAAGCTGGATGGATTTAAGCAAGAAAGCGCCTTTAGCACTTGGCTATTCAGGATCGCTTATAATGAAACCCTCAACTTTATTGCCCAGAAAAAACGTTTGACAGCGCATCATTCACAAAAAGAGCTAGATCACTCTTTAGAGCATCCTTCCGGCCATGATGGTTTAAAAGAGTCTACCATCCAGATTAAATTAGAACGCGCCATCGCAGAATTGCCTGAAAAACAACGATTTGTGTTTATGTTGAGGTATTACGATGATTTTGACTACGAAAAAATAGCGTCTATCACTGGGACCACAGTTGGGGGCGCAAAGGCCAATTATCACCAAGCAGTCAAAAAAATGACCACATTACTCCAAACATCTTAAACCTTTGACTACAAAAAGCATCTAAATACCGATATGGAAAACGAATCAATTTCAAAAGAACTAGTAGAAGCCCTAAAAAGCTTTGAGACAAAAACCAAGCAGGTGCCAGCTGGGTATTTTGATCAATTTGAAATGGATATAATGCAAAAAATAAATGCAGCAGGTCAAGCTCCAAAAAGAGCGCCGATTGTGGCAGTTTTTTTAGATCATAAACAATACTTGGTTGCTGCAAGTTTAATTTTTGCAATTGCAACTGGATTGCTATTTTTTAATACAGCAGAGAAAAATAATGCTGCTGTGGCGAAAGTAGAAATGATTCAAATTGAAACCTTACCTGATGAATTAATTGAAGCCTACGTAAACAATAATGAACTTGTAGCAGAAGTAGAATGGAATACCGTAATAGAAACAGAAGCTGCTTCTTTGTCTGACAATAATTAAATTGTTCTATAAATTTTTAATTTCAAAATAATTAAAAGGTGCATTAAACTTTCGAATCAAAAAAGCATCTAAATTATAAATTATCTTTTATGAAAAAAATAGCATGTCTCTTTATTTTTATAGTAACTGTATTTGTTGCTCAAGCTCAAGGCAGAACAATGTATGGTCAAAACAGACCACCAATGCGTGAAAGACCAGGCATGGAGATGCCACCTCCGCCGCCGCCAAGACCAATGACAAAACAACAAAGAGAAAGACTAGAATCTTTTAGAATTCAATTCATCACAAAAAAATTGGACCTAACTCCTGCAGAAGCAGAAAAATTTTGGCCAGTATACAACGAGCAAAAAGAAGCAAGTCGTAATTTGATGGAAACAAAAAAAGAAGACGAGATTGCATTTCAAGAAGCGATGCTAGTGATAAGAAAGAAGTTTAAGAAAGACTTGATGCCTATCTTAAAAACAGAAGAAAGAGTGAACCTGGCTTTAAAAGTAGACAGAGAACTTTTAAATAAAATGCGTAACGAAATGATGCGCAGAAAGCGACCTATGTAATTATTTTTTGTTGGTTTGGTTTAAGAGCATTAGCCGGGGGGCCAATGCTCTTTTTTTTATTGTGCAAGTTCTAAATGATACTCCTGAATCAGCGCTGGATTTTCAGGACTTAATGTAAAGCTTAATTTTAATTTTTGTTTAGCACCTTCCAATATGCAATAGCCTCTTAACTGATTTTCTGCAATCATTTTTCCAACAGTTTTAATGACACCCGCTTGTTCAAAAAGTTGTTTAGCTTCTGCCTTGAGTTCGTCCATTAAATAGTCATCAAAAAAGTTTTCGGCAAAAATTGCTGGAATTTTTTCCCAGCTAGGGATGATCTGTAACAACTCCTTTTGACGTTGTTCAAGTATTGGAGAAACAGAAACGATTCTTGGTTGAAGCTTTGCTATTTTAACCAAGGTATCTAAGACAATTAAATTCATTGTAGAAGTTGGTGCATAAGTATGGTTGGCAAAAAAGAGCACACCTAATCCATATTCAGGCATAAAACGCCAATTACTTCCAAAACCAGGAAGCCCTCCACTATGCCCAATACTTGTTTTGCCTTCGGCATCGTGCATCCAATTTAATCCATAGCTATAACTACTTGTAGTAGCTAATTTTTTTCCAGATGGAAATTGATAATTTGGATTGAGTCCTATGAAAGTATAAGGCTGGTGCATTTCTCTCACCGTACTTCTCTTTATCACATTATTTTCTGGCTCGTTACGCTCTGGCCATGCCGCTTGATGCAATGCCACATATTTTGCAAAATCAGCTATCGAAGTAATCATCCCACCCATCGCTCCATAAATACCATCTTTTAGTAAAGGCACATTCACCCAATTGCCTTTAATGGTGCGATAGCCTTTTGCTAAGTTTTCTTTTGGAATGGTTCTATATTCATAAGTGGTATGCTGCATACCTAAAGGATCCAAAATGGATTGCTTGATATAGGCGTCATAGGTTAATCCTGATACCTGGTGTATGATATAACCCAACATCGCAAAACCAAGATTACTATATTCATAATATGACCCTGTTGTATTTGAAAAAGAAAGTCCTTTTTCAATCAGTGCAATCAGATCTGCTTCTGAATCATCCAATTGTCTATCTCCCCATGGATTGTCTTCGGGGAATCCAGCCTGATGGGACATTAAATGTCTGATGGTGATGGGTGCACCATCCTTAGTCAACACTTGGCCCTTCATAGCAGGAATATATTGATCAATAGGGTCATCTAGTCTTAATTTGCCAGCATCTCTTAATTGCAGGATAGCCATCGTAGTAAAGCTTTTAGACATAGATGCAATACGGAACATGGTCTCGTCATTGGCAGGAATTTTTTCCTCTATATTCGCCCATCCAGCAGCTTTCTTATATAATAATTCACCATCTAATACAATAGCGAAAGCATAAGCTGGGAAATGGTGCTTTGTTGCATAGGCTTTATATAAATCTTCCACAAGAGGCATTGCTGCCTGTAATTTTGCCTTTCTATTTTCATCTGCAAATACAGCAGGTTTAAACTGATTCGTAGTTTGCGCATATCCATTGATTAGGATCAATTGTGCTAAAAATAAAATTGTAAATAGGACTTTTTTCATGGTAGTGTATTCATCACAAATTAGGTTATAATTCAAAAAAATGTGCTAATTTTCTACACTTAATATTACAACTATGCGTAAACAACTTTTTTTAGTACTAATGGCTTTGCCCCTGTTCATTTTTGGACAACAAAAAGCCAATTATGACCTAGCAGCAAGATTTTCTCCAAAGAAATTGGATAAAATGATTTTCTCATTATCTGTTGATCCTCATTGGTTAAAACAATCCAATAAGTTTTGGTATACCTATGAAACAAGTGAAGGAAAACAATGGATGATTGTAGACCCAGTAAAAAACGAAAAAAAGGCGATGTTTGACAAAGATCAAATTGCAGCAGCCTTAACAAGAATCATCAAAGATCCATTTGATGCGCAACACCTTCCAATTGATTCTTTGAAATTTATCAAGGATGAAAACTGGATTCAGTTTGAAGTAAAAAGTAGCATTGAAATAGATAAGCCAGGTGCTAAAAAAGATGCGAAGGCAGAAAAAATTAAAAAGGTATTTTACTTTGAATACAATTTGAACACAGCTCAATTGAACGAGCTTGTTGGATTCACCAAGCCTAAAAGAAAACCAAGCTGGGCAAATATGGCACCAGACCAATCTAAAGTTGTTTTTGGTCGCAACTACAACCTGTACTATATGGACAAAGCCAATTATGAAAAAGCTTTGCTGAATGAAGATGATAGTACCATTGTTGAAATTGCTATTACAAAAGATGGTATCCAAAATTTCGGTTGGCATAGCGAAGGCGGTGAAACCAATGTAGATGCAGAGAAAAATAAAAATAAAAGAAAACCTGTATTTGGTTACTGGAGTGAAAATAGCAAACAACTTGCGATTGTAAAAGTAGACAACAGAAAGGTGAAAGACTTATGGGTGATCAATAGTATCGCAGACCCAAGACCAACTTTAGAAACTTATAAGTACTGGATGCCAGGCGAGAAAGAGGCACCAGTAGATCATTTGATGTTGGTAGACATGGTGAACTATACCAATAAAGAAATCAATGTGTCTCTTTATAAAGACCAAGACATTGCAATGTGGAATAAGTCGGCCGCAGCCAATGCTAGAGATGATGAATTCAAACCAATGATTTGGTTAGGAACCAATGAGCAACTATACCTTGCAAGAACTAGTCGTGATTTAAAGAAGATCGACCAATGTGTGGTGAATACAACCACTGGTGAAGTAAAAGTGTTAGTGGCTGAAGCAATGAATACTTCTATTGAAATTAAGAAGCCAGAATTAATTAAAAATGGTGCGGAATTGATTGAATGGAGTGAGCGTGATGGATGGGCGCATTTATATTTATACGATGGTCAAGGAAAATTAAAAAATCAAATTACACAAGGTGCATGGCATGTGGAGGAAGTAATTGGAGTAGATGAAGCTAAAAGAGTGGTTTATTTTTCTGCCAATGGAAAAGAAAGCATGAGTGGTGGTGGTAAAGAAGATCCTTACTATATGCATTTGTATAAAATCAATTTAGACGGTACTGGCTTGCAATTATTAAATGCAGGAAATTTTGATCATAGCTTTAGTATGAATGATAACAATACCTATTTTGTTAATAATTCATCTAGAGTAAATACAACTCCAGTATCTAGCTTACAGTGTTGAAGGAGTATTTGATAATGAAACAAAAAGATATAGATATTATTTACAATATAATGGAGAAAAAACTCTATCATTTGTAAGCAAAAGAAAACACCCTTTAAGAGAAAAATTTAATATTGTTGAAACAGGTTTATGGAATGATTATAAAAATACTTGGTTAGTAGCACAAGGTATTAATACAGCTACAGATTTACCTGGTATAAATTATGTTGGTAGTTGGTTTGATGTACCAGACTTTTTAAGAGATTGTATGGAAAAAATAGTAGGTAGCGGAGGAGGTGTTGGTGCTTTCAAAAGACTTACTATTAGAGAAATACTAGAAACTAGTGTAGATCTTAAAATAATTAAACTTTATCGTGAATTAATCCAATCAGCTACACCAGAATTTAGAGGATTTAAAGATAGTGGAAATATGATGTGTGTCCCTGAAACTTTAGAATATCATCTGTCTAGAACAGGACGCAAAAATAAAAAATGGAGTAAAGAAGAAATTGTTAATTTTCTTAATGATGATTTAGAAGATAATGACGGAACTTGTGGTTACACAGCTTATGATATTCAAAGATTTTTAGATCATATTAGATGCCCTTATAAATTTATTGATGTTGAAAATAAAGTATTTATGCAGGATATTAAAAATGAAACTAAAGATC
>CAIZLI010000077.1 GCA_903933765.1 uncultured Bacteroidota bacterium | reverse complement strand
TAAGTCGCCGTCTTGATCGTAATCAAAAAAACTTGCTTGTGTACTAAATCCAGAAAAATCTAACCCATATTCAGCGGCTGCTTCTTTGTATGTTGGAATACCGTTTTCAATGCCTACACAAATCAATAACTGATTCTTAGATACAAATTTTTCAAAATTACCTAGTCTGCAAATATAGATATCCAATAAACCATCATTGTTGATATCCACTACTGACACGCCTGTATTCCAAGCACTATCCTGTGGAATCTGCGCTTCTTTACTGACTTCCGTAAATTTTAATGCTCCTTTATTTAAATACAATTGATTGTCTCCCTCGTTAGACGCAAAAAAGATATCGGCCTTTCCGTCGTTATTAAAATCACCTGTTGCTACACCAGCGCCATTGTAATAGTACATATAATGAAACATATTGAACTGCTCATTAGGATGTAATTTATTTTCAAATTGAATCCCTGTTTGCTCAGCCGATAATGCTTCAAATAATGGGGTATCCTTTTTTGTAGTATTACATGCAAGTAGGATTGCACTCATTGTAAAAATGAATACTGCCTTCTTAGTTCTATGGATATACTTAAACAACATATAATTATTTTAATTTCATGAATACCGGCGCCTGATTGTTTCTAAAAAACAAGATCTTTTTTTGTGCACCTTGTTGAAACAAGACCATGTCTCTTACTTGTCCTGTAATGGCTAAACCAGACTGTTTGTCTTCAACCACTTCTAACACTCTTTTCCCTTTATTGATTAATACCAATCCATAGTTGGCATCTAAACGACCAAACTGTGGTAAGAATCCAAATTGATTGCCGCCCATGATTAGGTCTGTTTTGCCGTCTGCATTGACATCTGTGGACACCATTGCATTCAATGAAGAAAATTGCACTTCGCTTGGCAAACGTTGCACATCAAATTGCCCATCCCCTTTACCCCAAGCAATAATTGAACTGGTGTAGTTGTATAATTTCATCGCTGCTTTATCTACCAATTCTTTTTTAAATAATGCTTGAAAAGCTTTTTTAGCATAGATCTCGTAGTTCAAATTTTCTTTTTTCAGTAATGGGATTTGTTCTTGCATTTCACCTTTCATGAAGACTGGTACATCTTTACCATCAATCGTTCTTGTCAAAATTTTATCGATACTTTCATTGCCATCAAAATCATTGATCCAAAGTTTAACCGGGGCTGCTGGTGTTGGTTTTAAATAGCCATTCTCTCCCATATTCCCAATGATCAGGTCTTGAAAACCATCCCCGTCTATGTCTGCCATTTGGATAGATTGCCACCAACCATTCATTCCATTTAAGTTAGAAGCCTGCTCCACCATTTTTCCATTTTCAAAGGCATAGATCACAGGATACATATAATCACCTACTACAATTAAACTTGAACGAGGTTTGCTTGTAATTTTACCCCAAACTGCACTCGTTACCATGCCTAGTTTAGAAAAGTCTGGTGCAATGGTCGACGTCACATCTTTGAATTTTCCAAAACCATCATTTTGATACAATGCGCTCGATGGCGTTACACCATATTTTAATGGCGTATTACGTGCACCCACAAATACATCAAGGTCGCCATCTAAATCATAATCCATAGGTACCATCACGCCCGTATTGTATTCAAATACAGGGAATGCGTCCGCAAAGTGCGTAAAATTAGCTTTGCCATCGTTTAAGAAAAGACGGTGATTCAATTCTCCTCTGTTAGATAATCGATTGTTACCCCCCGAACCCACTAATAAATCCATATCTCCGTCCTTATCAGCATCAAAAAATACAGCAGCCACATCTTCATAACTAGTAAAAGCGTTGAATGCTATTTGAGGCTTAGGTTTAAACTCTCCATTACTTGTTTGAAGGTAAATTTGACTACCCTTGTTATTAGCCCCTCCAATAAATAGATCTGCTAAGCCATCTCCATTGATGTCTGCAGTAGCCGCTTTTGGACCTTCTTGGGAGAGTATTCTTGGAATGATTCTTTCTGCATAAAAATCTACATGGTCATCCTCTGTATGTTTTTCAAAATTAGCTTTCACTTCTTCAAATAATGGCGCTACTTTTTCTTGCTGTACTACAAATGGTTTGACGATTTGTGATGCTTGATCGATCGCGTAGACGGTATCAAGTTTTTGTAATTTTAAAATACTTTGTGTTAGATTAGGCCAAATCACTTGCACCGAATCGATTTTTTTAAATTGTCCTAAACCAAATATTTGTTTGTAGTCTACTGAGGACTGAAACCCTCTTGCAGGAATGACTTCCTTACTTAAAATTTGTCCTTGAATAAAAACATTGATTTTTGCACCTACTGCATTGATGTTTCCTGGCAGGCCTTTAAGTTTAAATCCAATGTATCCGTTTTTATTTTTTTCTCTGCTCTTATTTTTAAATACAAAGCTCGGCATATTATTATTATTTACCACCATATCTAAGTCACCATCATTGTCTAAATCACCATAAGCTGCGCCATTGGAGAAGCTTGGAATATCCAAACCCCAATCCTTACCCATGTCCTTAAAAGTTAAATCTCCATTGTTTCTGAACATTTTATTTGGAATGGGCTGACTACTCATTTTTTCAATGATACTACTAATCTCGTCTTTCTTACCAGACAACACCATTTTTTGAATCATGGTATTGGCAAAGAAATCGATGAAATCCTGATTGGTTAAATCTCGATAAATACCATTACTCACATAGATATCATTGTACCCATCGTTGTCTGCATCAAAGATCATCTCTCCCCAACTCCAATCACTTGCTTCCACACCCGAAAAACGCGCTACTTCTTTATACTTGCCATTCTTATTATTTAACTGCAAAGCATTGTGCATGAACTGATGGTAGAACCCACTAGCTACTTTCAATCGATAGATATCAATATTATCAAATGAGCTTGTTGTCTTTAATCGAAAATCATTATCAGGTAACATTTCTGTGGTAAAAATATCTGGATAGCCATCATTGTTGACATCGGCCATATCCGTACCCATCGATGCGATGCTATTGTGTTCGGTATAGGTTTCTATTTCGTCTTTGAATCTGCCGTTTTTTTGATTGATGTATAAATAATCTCTTTCAAAAAAATCATTGGACACATAGACATCTGGCCATGCATCCCCATTTACATCTCCAATGGTTACACCTAGACCAAAACTAATGAGTGTTCCATGTATACCCGCTTCAGCAGATACTTCTATAAATTTACCACCTTCATTTTTATACAAATGATCGCCACCACCTTTCAAAAAATCTGCGACATCTGAATTTTCTGCTCTGATATCTCTTGCATTGGCATAGTTTAAAGTATTGACAGGTATGGGGCTATTGTTGACCATGAAACAATCCAAGTCACCATCCATATCATAATCAAAGAAAGAGGCATGTGTTGTGTAGCCATTGTTTGCTAAACCATACGCTTCTGCACTATCCGTAAAAGTTAAATCATGGTTGTTGATGAACAATTGATTTTTACGTAGGTCTTCTTCCATCATATGTCCTGCATTGGCTACATAAATATCCAACCAACCATCGTTATTAATATCCACCATCGTCACACCAGTGCTCCATTGGTCTTTTTTTGAAAATCCTGCTTTATCAGAAATGTCTTCAAATTTAAAATCACCTTTATTTAAAAATAATTTATTGGCACCTTGATTCGCAGTAAAAAACACATCGGCTAGTCCATCATTATTGATATCACCAATGCCTACTCCACCTCCATTGTAAAAATTTCGATACTTAAAGATATTATTATCCTTTTCGTCCGTCACCGTATTGGTAAATTGAATCCCGCTGTTTTCTACCAATTCAAAAAGCTGCCCTTCCTTTGACTTTATACAAGCTGAAAAAAAGATGGAAACAAAAAGTAGTAAATAAATTTTTTGCATAAAAACACATTCGTATTGTAATGCATAAAAATACAAAAAGGCGGGCGTATACGCCCGCCTAAAATCATAATAGTTGTTTCCTAGGAGGTTTAAAATTTTCAAAACCTTCTGGAAACAAAAAGGCTGCCGTAAACGGCAGCCTTTTCTATAATAGGTAAACTATTTAAAGTAAATCCTAGTAACCGAAGTTTTGCTTCAAATTAGGGTTTGAAGAAACTGCTTGGTTAGGGATAGGGTAAACTACTCTAGAAGCATCAGACTTCACAGCTCTTTCGTTTACTGGATCGTTGTACTTTCCAAAACGGATTAAATCTGGACGTCTTACAGCCTCTAAGTATAATTCACGACCTCTTTCAGCTAAGATATCGCTTAATGTTACAGCAGTTAATGCTGGTGCACCAGAACGAGCTCTCAAACTATTTACGATAGAAAGAGCAGTTTCGCCGCCAGTAGCAGTTCCACCTCTTACAATCGCTTCAGCTTTCATCAATAACGCATCAGCGTAACGGAAGAAAACATAGTCGTTTTTACCATTGAAATTGCCATCCTTATACTCCATTGGGTATTTCATTGTTCTGATACCCTTAGATTCAGTAGAGAAGAATAAAGATACATCTGGAGTGAACACTAAGTCAGAACCAGAACGGTCTTTAACTTTCACTTTCACACCTTTGTCATACTTATATTGTTGACCAGCTAAGAAACCAGCATTGAAACCAGTTAACTCCGTGTAACCAGCAACATCAGATTGTCTTCTTTTATCAACATCAGGGAATGAGTTGTAGAAATCAGCAGTAGTAGTGAAACCATTCCAACCAGAGAATGTTTGGTTGTAGTGTGTTCCCATACCTGTATACCAGTTTACGTTAATATTTCCACCTGATTGAGTAGCGCCGTCGCCACCTCTAGTGTAGATCAACTCTTTTGATTTTGTATGGTTATCCCAAACAAAATTATCCCAGTAATTAGTAGATAAAGCGAATTTACCACTAGCTGCGATTGCGTCAACCATTGCAATCACAGAGTTCATATCTGCAGCAGCAAATGTGAAAGTAGTAGGTGTTTTAGGATCTGCTTTGTAAACAGCTTTATTCAACATTAAACGCGCTTTCAAAAATTGAGCACCTTGTTTAGTTGCTTTACGGCTATCAGTAATAGTAGCATTCGAAGGCAATGCAGCAATTGCAGCATCAAGATCAGTCATGATCCAATCAAAAGCTTCAGATCTTGTTTTTACTGCAGGGATTACGTCTGGACCATCAGCAGCACCACGGTAAGGCACTTGACCGAAAATATCCATTACTTGAGTTGCTAAGAAAGCTCTTAAGAATTTTGCAGCAGGTTGATCAGCAGCAGCACCTTTTTCAGCAACTAAAGTCGCTTTGAAAAGACCGCCATTGATACCATTCCAAGTATCAAATAATTGATTGTGTGCACCATCTACAGCGTGTAAATGTATTTTTCTCCAAGTACCAAAGTCATCCCAGTCAGTACCACGAGTTGGTCCAAGTAATTCGTCTGTAGAATGCTCTTGTAAAGCATACCAGTTTCCTTGGCCCATCAAATTGTTTGTTGCATCATAAACAGATGCAAGATTCGCAGAAGCAGCTCCACCAGTAGATGCAGCAACAACAGATTTTGAGCCAAACACTTTCTCGTCTAATTTAGAACAAGAAGCCGCACCTAAACTCACTGCAATTGCAGCGGTATAGATAGCTGTTTGTTTGATGAAATTATTTTTCATGTGTATAATTATTTATTAATTTAAAAACGAGCGTTGATACCTAATGTGAACACACGAGCTCTTGGAGTTGCAGTATAGTCAAATCCACGAGAAGGTACACCGTTTCTAGATTTGTCCACATTCACTTCTGGATCTAAACCACTGTACTTAGTAAATAAACCTAAGTTTTGACCAGAAAGAGAAAGATTCAAACCTTTGATGAAAGAACCTTGTTTTACATCCACAGCATAGTTGATGCTAGCATTTGCAAAACGGATATAATCACCTTTTTCTAAGAAACGAGTTGAAACGTTACCTGGGTTGATTGAATTCTCAATTGAATTCACCACATCTCTTGTAACATTCTTT
>CAIZLI010000076.1 GCA_903933765.1 uncultured Bacteroidota bacterium | reverse complement strand
TTCGGCCCAATTAGTAATGGATTGTTGTGCAACACCAGATGCTACTGCCGCTTTTGCCACTGCCGGAGCCACTGTACTCAATAACCTTGGGTCCAATGGTTTTGGAATGATGTATTCAGGGCCAAAAGATAAATTGGTTTGGTTATAAGCCATGTTCACTAAATCAGGCACAGCCGTTTTTGCAAGTTCCGCCAATGCTTTCACCGCAGCCAATTTCATTGCTTCATTGATCGCCGATGCACGAACATCTAGTGCACCTCTAAAGATGTAAGGGAAGCCAAGTACATTGTTGACTTGGTTTGGAAAATCTGTTCTTCCAGTAGCCATAATGATATCCTTGCGCACAGATGCCGCTTCTTCATATCCAATTTCTGGATCTGGATTGGCTAGTGCAAATACAACTGGATTTTTTGGCATAGACGCAATCATTTCCTTGGAAACGACATTACCTACACTTAATCCTAAAAATACATCTGCCGATTTCATCGCTTCTGGCAAAGTCATTTTATCTGACTTAATCGCAAATGGTTTTCTGTCTGCACCTAAATCTGTTCTGCCTTGATGCAATACGCCGTCTTTATCAAAGAGCGTAAAGTTTTCGTAGCGTGCGCCTAATGCCACATATAATTTAATACAAGCCATGGCTGCAGCACCTGCGCCATTGACAACAAATCTTGCTTTTTCAATTTTTTTCTTTTGTAATTCCAATGCGTTCAACAAAGCAGCACTACTAATGATTGCTGTACCATGTTGGTCATCATGCATCACAGGAATTTGCATCTCATCTCTCAAACGCTGTTCAATGTAAAAACATTCTGGCGCTTTAATATCTTCCAAATTGATCCCCCCAAAAGTGGGCTCTAAAGATTTTACGATTTCTATAAACTTATCTGGATCTGATTCGTTGATCTCAATATCAAATACATCGATGTCTGCAAATATTTTAAATAATACAGCCTTTCCTTCCATCACAGGCTTACTTGCCAATGCGCCAATATTACCTAAACCTAATACAGCAGAGCCATTGGTGATGACGCCCACCAAATTGCCTTTAGCGGTGTACTTATATACATCGGCTGGATTATTTTTGATCTCAGTACAAGGAATAGCCACACCTGGACTATATGCAAGGGATAAATCTTTTTGAGTTTTTGCCTCTTTGGTAGGAACGACTTCGATCTTACCAGGTCTTCCACCAGCATGGTATTCTAAGGCTTGTTCTCTTCTTAATTTGTCTCTATTTGTCTTATCTCCCATGAAAAAAAATTTAAAATAAAAATTATTTATAACTGCGCCCCCAACCAAGCCATCATACCAACGCCTTGTTCAATGGCGGCTTCATCTATATTAAAATGTGGTGTATGTACATTGTGTACAATGCCAGCCGATTCATTTCTTACCCCTAAACGGAAAAAACAACCTGGTATCACTTGTGAATAATAACCAAAATCTTCGGCACCCATTCTTTTTTCTGTTTCTTCTACATTGTCCTTGCCCATGTATTGATCCGCTAATTTCCATGCCGCTTCTGTTATCATCGGTTCATTGTCCACAGTTGGATAGCCCACGTCTACTCTAAAATCAATCTCAGCACCAGTGGCTAAAGCTAGTCCTTTTGCTTGTTGTAGCATTAATTCATGTGCTTTAAAACGCCATACTTCATCCATTGCTCTAAATGTACCCATCAACTTCACTTCACTTGGAATGACATTCGTAGTGTTTCCGCCATGAATAGAACAGATGGATAACACAGAAGGATTTTGTGGATTTCTGTTGCGTGAAATGATGGTTTGTAAACTTTGGATCAATTGCGCAGCCACTAAAATGGTATCGACAGTTTGATGCGGTGTAGCAGCATGTCCACCTGGACCTTTGATGCTAACGTACAATTCATCTGCACTTGCCATCACACGTCCTTTTCTAAAACTTAATTTTCCTTCATTCAATCCTGGATGCACATGTAGTCCAATGATGCCTTGAGGCTTTGGATTTTCCAATGCACCATCACGAATCATATAACTTGCGCCACCCGGATTTTTTTCTTCACCTGGTTGGAATAATAATTTAATGGTGCCTTCAAATTCATCTTTCAAAGTCCATAATACTTTTGCCGCACCTAATAAAATAGTGGTATGCACATCGTGTCCGCAGGCATGCATCACACCCTCATTGGTCGACTTATAATCAATTTTATTTTCTTCTATAATCGGTAAAGCGTCCATGTCGGCGCGCAATGCAATCACACGCTTTGTTGGATTCTTTCCTTCAATGATTCCTAGAACGCCCGTAGTTGCAATCACTGTAAAAGGAATGCCAATAGTCGTTAATTGTGCTTGAACATATTTACTTGTTTCAAACTCTTGATAACTTAATTCTGGATGCGCATGCAAATGTCTTCTTGTCGCAATATTTTCCGATTGATGCTGCGCAGCTAAGGCTTTTATTTTATCGAGTAACATGGCTTAATAATTACTTTTTGTTTGATCAATTGGCGCGCCTGTGACAATGGCCACTCCTGCACTACAACCAATTCGCGTAGCGCCTGCTTCGATCATTAATTTTGTAGTAGCGTAATCTCTAATGCCCCCCGAAGCTTTGATTTGCACATTTTCTGGCAAATATTTTCTGAACAATTTGACTGCTTCTACACTTGCTCCTTTTTCTGCATAGCCAGTAGATGTTTTTAATTAATCAATACATCGATCACACAATACTGAAACCAACTTGCTTGGTGTCGGATATTCA
>CAIZLI010000075.1 GCA_903933765.1 uncultured Bacteroidota bacterium | reverse complement strand
CTTGTACCTTTTTGACATTCGCACATGCTGCAGTTAAAAGGAACAAAATCAAATAAAAACAATGTTTTACAATTCGCATGTGGTGGTTTTATATTTTACCTGTATGCCCAAATCCTCCCTCACCTCTTTGGGTTGTCTCCAGATTTTCTACCAATTGCCATTCCATTTTTTCAACTTGTTGAAACACGATTTGCGCAATTCTATCCCCGTCTTGAATCACTTGTATTTCATTGGACAAATTGATCAAAATAACTTTGATCTCTCCTCTATAATCTGCATCTATGGTGCCAGGCGTATTTAAACAAGTCAACCCTTGTTTAATCGCGAGTCCACTTCTTGGTCGGATCTGTGCCTCTAAATGATTTGGCATCGCAATATGTATTCCAGTAGGGATCAAAACGCGCTCTAATGGCGCTAACTGAACAGGTGCAGTGATAAAAGCACGAAGATCTAGACCAGAAGACCCTTGCGTTGCATAGGCAGGCAAAGGATGATGGCTGTGGTTCACAATGGGAATGATGGTAGACATGTGCCACAAAAGTAGTTAAAAAAGCAGGTAAATTGAAGCTAGAATGCCTTAGTTAACAAATAATTTAGAAGTAAAATATGGAGCCAAAACGCAAGGTATTTGACAATGGATTTCTTGTAATACCACCCCCTGTAGGGACCAAATAGGAAATATTGAATTTAGACTGTTGGTATTGGAAGCTAGAGCCCACTGTAAAATATTGCATGCTGCCTAGGTTCTTATTATTATCTATAAAATAGCCAGCCCTCAAATGAAATCGGTCTGCATAATTGTATTCAGCACCAAGAGACACTTTTAAGGATTCAGATAAAGGCATGCCATATTTATTCGAGAAAGAATTAAACCAACTGGATACAACGGATTGAGAAAAATACTGATCAACCACTTGAGCATCACTACTACTTGGACTAGCAGGTACCATTAAACGATTGATATCCAAACCCATTTCTAATGAATTCTCTGTATCAAATTTACTTAAATAGGCCAGGCCTAATCCAATATTTGCTGGAATAAAATATTTATTTTTTGACTCATTAGAATAGCTCACTTTACCCCCTAAATTTGATAAAACCAAACCTGCATGAAAGCCTTCTAAGTCTTCGTTTTGTTTGTAGAATAAACTAATGTCTCCTGCGAAAGTATTACCAGCTTTGAAATTGGTGCCATTGGTGCCATATGAACCCTGCACTAATCTTGAATTGATATACCTTAATGTCACACCCATGCTCAAGGCATCAGATAATAAAATATTGTAACCAAAATCATAACTAAATTCAGAAGGCCTTTGAGAAGGTAAAGTAGATTGTCCAGACTCATCTGTGAAATCAATATTACCTAAACTAAAAAAACGCAAGGAACTATTGATCCCGCTAAAACTATTTAATTTTTTATAATAACCTGCACTCGCTAAATACACATCATTCAATCCTAAGTCTTTTAACCAGGGTGTATAATTAATTAAAAAACCTCGGTTATCTTTTAAGTATGGAATTTTAGCAGTGTTGCCAAAAAGATCATTCGCTTCTGGAGACATGGCAATAGATAAATTACCCATACCACCAGATCTTGCATCCGGAGATATCATCATAAATGGTACAGCAGTACTTTGTAATTTAAGTGTTCTTTGTGCTGAAATTGAATTCGCAACAAAAAATAAAACTACAAATAAGGCTGTTTTGATAGAGGCAATTTTAATCATACTTAAATGCTTTAATATTCAATATTAGTAAAGATAATCCTAGAAATCAATATTTAAAATTTTAAAAATCCATTTAACATTTGTTCTATTAAACCATTTTGCTGAACAATGACTTTGAAATAATATTTTCCAGGTGGTAAAAGGCCTCCATTACTGGTATGGCCACCCCAATCCATGACAATTTTATTGCCCTTAGGTTGTATTTGTTGACTTGTAGAAAAATGTCTTCTCCCACTGGCATCAAATACCTCTAATTGTACCAATATTGGGTCTACACTATTATTGAGCTCAAAACTAAACTTGGCATTGGTCTGCACAGGATTTGGACTAATACTTAAATTGCGAATATTCCTATTTTTTTTACTTGGCACTTCTATCAAAATAGTGTCTTTGGAAACATTGCCTAACAAGTCCCAGGCTTTGAGGATGAGTTGATGTTTACCAGCTTCCAAAACAGGTAAAGGATATTGAATTTCACCCGACTGATATTGATTCTCATTGTAAGTGAAAAAAGCATTCAGGTTGTAATTTTTTACTACGGAATCATCGATGATTAATTTTAAATCATGTCCCAATTCGTTGCCCGAAGACTGAATTCCAGAACTATCTTTTAAACGCACAAATAAAGTAGAAGGTGTGCTCACCCAATCTCCAGATTTGAAAGACGTATCGTTCACATAAGTCTTGATGATTGGACCAATGGTATCTTGATTATTTTGAGTGGTAGTACCTTGTATGAAGATGGATTGAAATTGCATACTCGCATCTGCAGTATCATTGTATGCATAGAGTTGTAATTTTAGTGCTGCCAAATTGGAAGAAGGCAGGTTACCGGGTAGGATGAAACTGATTTCAAATTGTCCATTTTGCACTGTTGCTTTCCCTTTAAATAGCGGCTGTTCCTGTGTTTCGATGGAAACAGATTGACTATTCACTTGATTCGCTAAGGTTTTTTTTGTAGTTGGCGCATCCCATAAAACCATTTCTAGAACGCCTTTGAAATTTTGAAGGATTTGATTTTTTGCTGACAAATTACCTTTTATCGTATACTTTCCTCCAGCTTTTAAATTTAAGGTGTCCGTCCAAGGTGTTTCATTCAACTCCGTGCAATTAATTTGATATTTTGGCTGCACGATGCGCATGGCTGGATCCCCCATTAAGCCAAACTTGAATGCATTTAAGCGATCCCCATTTCTGTTAAAATTATAATTTTTTGCTGCTTGTAAAGCTTGCCCGATGGTCTTAAATTGGCCATTTGAATTGGGCAACAATAATGCTTGCATGAATGCATCATTGATTTGTTTATTGCTATATGCAAACACAAGTCGGTTGGCCGCAACCAATGCAATAATGCCTTTGTCATTTTGCATCAAAGCATCAAAACCAATAGGCGCAGAGCCAGGTTGGTCATAAGGTGCAAAATCACAAGAGGCTGTCACCATAATAGGTAATTTTCCAGTATTATTCCAGGACTGCATTTCTGATTTAGAAATCACAGCCTCTTCTGTTAAACGCAAATAATTTCCATGACCTGTATAATTCAAGACCAATGTGCCCGCTTGTATCGACTCTTGTATTGCTTTGTTGACATCTGGATAGGTATTGCCAGTCAATGTTTGACTCGCTTTAAATAAATCTAAATACAATTTTTTATGATTCCAATTAGCTGTTTTTGTTTTCAAATTGCTTATGATTTCCTCTGCATCCTGAAGGTGTAAATTAAAGTCCGCATCATCTGCAACCCAAGTCAATTGATTCTGCCAAAGTCCCATTTTTTTATTGGACTGGTATTGAATTAATTTCTCCACCATTTTATTGGCTTCGGCAATGGTTCTTGCCGGAATCCTGCCAATAGCCAAATGAATAGAATCAATCGACTGTGTGAACTGAATTTGATTGCCTGGTTGTTGTATTGCGTAAAAATCATCGGAACTATAGGAAGTTAAAATCGCATTGGACACCTCACTAGTGTATACTGGCAATTCTTTATTGATTTGAATTTTTTGTGGATTGAAATTGCCCATCCCAAATAATAAAATATACGCAGGGCTAAGTTGTTTTTTTAACTTGGATTGTTCAATGATGTATTTTATAAAATTTCGAATGGCTATAGGTGAGGTTTGTCCACTTGCCATTTCATTGTATACATGGGTCGCATTGAACAAACCCACTTTGTATCCATTTTGTTTTTCATGAAAAGATTGTAAGGCCTTTGCCGCAGGAAGAAAATCTGGTGCCGAAATAATGATATAATCTACCGGGCTTGCAGAGAAACTACTGTCATTGAGGAGCACACTAGAAAGCTGTGCTGAATTAATTTTATTGGCTTCAAAGGCATAGAAATATTTTTGTGCAGCATCCTCAACTTTAAATGTAGCATTTACATTTTGACCCATTTGTGTAGGCAATGCTACAGGCTGAAAGTATTGGCTCAAATCCCATACCCTGGTTTGAGTGGTTGCATTTTGAATTTCAAATTCAACCAATTGATCCATTGGTTTTGTAGTTTGATAGTCAAATCCAAATCCTGTATTGCCCCAATACCCAATTGTTCTTTGTCCATGCAATACCATATAATCAATCCAACCCGTTGAGCCAGTTGTTGCATTAAAATCGACCTGAAGGTTAATGTTGTTTAAGCTTTGTCCTGCTTTCTGCACCTTAGTTTTATCTAACCAAATGGTACTACTATCAAATAGTATTTTATAGGCATCCTCAAAAATATTTCCAGTAACAGAATCTACTATTTTAGTACCCAATATTTGATCATTCAACTTTATTACAAATGAAGCGTTTTTTAGATAAGCCGAAGCAGCCAATTGGCTCTGAAAAATGATCGGTGCATTGAACTGCAAGCCTTCCATATTAAGTGGGAAGGACTGTGTTGTTTTTTTGCCAAGACCAGTCCCCATAGGATCCCCTAACCAAATTTTACCACTACTTAAAATATTGATTGTATCTTTTTCGATCAACCACTTGGCTGCATAGGTTTGTACTTTTTTTGAAGCAGCGCCTGTCTTGTTTACACTGTTAATTCTTTTTCCATTTGTTCCAATACGTAGAAAAAAATACAAAGAATCATTGCTGGTGATTTTTTGACGAATGGGCGCTTCATCCAAAGCTGACTTGACCCATTTATAATGTCCTTGCGCATAGAATAAAAATTTATCTTGGTCGTCAAAAATTCCATCTCCCCCATCTTGCATTTCAATAGCCATTTCTGTTAAACTATCTGGCAATGCATTTGGCACTTTTTCGATCAGTTTCGCCAAATCCATTCCATATAATTGCACTTGATTGGCATTTGGTTTACTTGCAAATCCCATCGCTTTAAATTGTGCACCAGTCAACTGATACACCCCCTCGTTTGGCACAGCTATTTTAACCCAATTTCCTTTCGAAAGCATGCCTACCTGTCCCCATCCCAAAACAGGAAAGCAGCATCCAATTAAAAAAAATGTTAAAACCAGAAGTCTCATACCCTAAAATTAGGGTTTTACTAACATAAGAATCTATTTGCATTTGAATAATTGAGTGAAAAAGCAAGTATATTCGCAGAAGATTTTAAACAGCACTGATTAAACAAAACAGATGAATTTTATCAATAGCATATTATTATTTTTTGCGGTACTTTTTTTAGGCCCTAAAATGATCTCTGAATTCGATAGCAAACAAAGCAATCAAGTTGCATTTGCCGACAAAGATGACCCCTATGATAGCACTATTTTAATTAGAGGTGGCACATTTGCCATGGGCATGAACCAGGAAAATATCATGGGTGATTGGAACAATAATTTGCGTAGAGTCACTGTGAGTTCTTTTAGAATTGACCAATATGAGGTTAGTAATAAACAATACAGAAATTATGTAAAATGGCTTGAACGTGTATTTTTACCATTAGGGAAAGATTCAATTGTGAAAGCGGCACTTCCAGACACATTAGTTTGGAGGACCGATCTTGCTTACAATGAACCAATGGTGGAGGGTTATTTTAGAAATAAAGCATTTGATGATTATCCTGTGATTGGTGTAAGTTGGGAACAAGCCAATGCTTATTGCAGGTGGAGAACGGATAGAGCCAATGAGAAAACATTAATCAAATATGGTTTAATTGATCCAACTAAACCCTATTTAGGGAAGATGGAAGCCAGTAATAGTCTGGTTGATAGCAATAAAAAAACGACTACATTCACGCCTACTTCAAAAGTGAAGAACAAAAACTTGGGAGATTATGTATTAATTCCTGATTTTAGATTACCTACAGAAGCGGAATGGGAATATGCAGCAAAAGTATCTAGTGGCAAGAACTATATTTCGAATTTCAATAATCCAAAAGCTGGACCTAACTCAGGCACGCCCAATGCGAGTATCATCACATCTAATTCGCCTTATCCTTGGAGCTCAAATGGGAATGATGGCCTAAGAAACAACCCAACAGGAAAGATTGATAAAAAGGAAGGAAGCAAACGCGGGATGTTCATGGCCAATTTTAAAAATGGAAGTGGCGACTATATGGGCATGGTAGGCTATTCAAATGATGGTGCTGGTTTTCCAAGTAAAATCAATAGTTTTTTACAAAATCCATTGGGCTTATATAATTTAAGTGGTAATGTCAATGAATGGGTTGCGGATATCTATCGCCCAATGAATAGCATCGACATGGATGATTTTAATCCATACAGAGGCAATAATGTGTTGGATGGTGATGATACCAACACTTCTAGTTATGAGACAGGAACAAATACAATGATCTCCAATAAATCTAGAGTATATAAAGGAGGAAGCTGGAAAGACCGTCCATATTGGTTGAACCCTGGAACAAGAAGGTATTTAGATCAAGATAAAGCTACCAATACAATTGGTTTTAGATGTGCGATTTCTGCTTTTGGAATGGATACGCCAGATGCCAAAGAAGAGCAGCCTAATTTATGGCAGAAATTTAAAAATATCTTTTAATGAATTTACGCATAGGTTCAGGCATCGATTTTCATCAATTGGTAGAGGGTAGAGATTTATGGATTGGCGGCATTCTTATCCCACACCACAAAGGCGCTTTAGGACATAGCGATGCAGATGTATTACTTCACGCAATTTGCGATGCGCTATTAGGTGCTTTAAGTTTAGGCGATATTGGCACACATTTTCCTGACACTGACAATTCATTTAAGAATATTGATAGTAAAATTTTATTGCAAAGAACTTACGATTTAATCACTGCAGAAGGCTATCAAATTGTCAATATAGACGCCACACTTTGTTTAGAAGCACCAAAAATTAAGCCTTATGTAATTGCAATGCAGGAATGTATCGCTTCCATTTTACATATTGGTAATAAGGATATTTCTATCAAAGCAACGACTACAGAAACGATGGGCTTTACAGGTAGAGAAGAAGGGCTTGTAGCAACTGCTACTTGTTTATTGATGGCAAAAAGCTAAACTCAATTGCTATGAAGCTTGGATCAATCGAGGCATTATATTCCATTTACACCACACATCCATCTGTCGTAACAGATACCAGAAAGTTAAAAGCAGGTGATTTATACTTTGCATTAAAAGGCCCTAATTTCAATGGCAATCTTTTTGCATTGGCTGCATTGGAAGCTGGAGCTGCTTTTGCTATTGTAGATGAGGAAATTGCTGAAAGTAGCGCATATCAAGACCAAATTATTTTTGTAGAAGATGTATTAACTACCCTACAAGCTTTAGCAAAATACCATCGTCAACAATTCAATATCCCATTCATTGCGATCACTGGTAGCAATGGAAAAACAACGACGAAAGAACTGGTCTATGCTGTGTTAGCAAGCCATTTTAAAACATTTACCACACAAGGAAATTTAAACAACCATATTGGTGTGCCATTGACTTTATTAAGCATCCCTAAAGATGCTGAAATAGCAGTGATTGAAATGGGCGCGAATCACCAAAAAGAAATCGAAAGTTATTGTGCCTATACCCTGCCCACACATGGTATGATCACCAATTGTGGTAAAGCACATTTAGAAGGATTTGGCGGCGTGGAAGGTGTGAAAAAAGGAAAAGGAGAACTGTTTGATTTTTTAAGAGCTAATAATGGCACCGTGTTTTTGATGGAAGATTTTGACTACTTAGTAGAAATGGCGCAAGGCATTCAAGATGTCATTGCATATGGAAAAGAACAAGGACAAATTCAAGGAGAAGCGATAGATCAAAATGGTATGTTGTCTGTCCAATTTAAAAAAGGTATTGATATAGCATCCATCCAAACACATTTAGTGGGCAATTTTAATCTACCCAATGTATTAGCGGCTGTTACAATTGGTCAATACTTTAAAGTACCTAATGAAAAAATAAAGTCAGCCATTGAAGATTATGTCCCAACCAATAGTCGTTCACAATTATTGACCTGGAATAACAACGAAGTCATTTTAGATGCTTACAATGCCAATCCTTCGAGCATGAAATTAGCAGTAGAGAATTTTGCTAAAATAAATAAGGACAATAAAATGGTTTGTTTGGGCGGGATGCGAGAATTAGGCGTTGATACATTAATGGAACATCAAGCGTTGATTGATCAATTGAAACAAAGCAATTGGGAGCAAGTCATACTTGTAGGATCGGAGTTTAAGCCATGTGCGCATTCCTATCTATTTTTTGATACAGTGGTTGAAGCTAAAGCCTGGTTAGTTGCACAACAATTGAAAGGCTATACCCTACTTATAAAGGGTTCTAGAGGCATACAGATGGAGCAATTGATAGCTCCTTAATTTTCGGTATCTTTGCGACATGAAAAATAGCTACCTGTACAGCACAATCACCAATAAGTGTCCAAGATGTAGAGAAGGTAAACTGTTCACTAGTTCCAATCCCTACGATTTATCCAATATCACAAAAATGAATGATCACTGTCCAGTATGTGGACAGCCAACTGAAATTGAAGTAGGCTTTTATTATGGGACTGGATATGTAAGCTATGCATTGACTGTAGCCTATTTTGTTTCTATGTTTGTTGCATGGAAAGTATTAATTGGTATGACATGGGAACTAGATGATAACAGAATGTTTTACTGGTTAGGTACCACAATATTTTTATTGATTTTGATACAACCTATTTTAATGCGCCTATCTCGTTCTATTTGGCTAGGCTGGTTTGTTTCTTATAACAAGAATTGGAAAAATGAGCCATTGGAATACAATGAGCGCATGGACGAGCATATGAAAGAAATTTAAATTTAGTATTTACTCTAAATTTTATTGCCTTTTTTCTAAAACTTACAATCTTCTGTAAGCCTTTATTTACAAGTATTGTAGATTCGAAATTTCTCTACGAATTTACTCCGTTAAACTATTTTAATAAATTTTTGCATTTGATTTTATTTCAAAAATTAATTCTAATATTAATTATGAAATGAAATGGATGTGATTTGTCGTTTTTTCTAGTGTAATAATTTTCATTTTAAAAAGTTTTTTTAAAAATTCACTTAGGAGTACAAGCATACTTAGTTGGTTTTAAATGTGCTAACTATTGTTGTATTGTTATTAGTATATAGATGGGTTGTTTTTTAGTTTTATTGAATTGTCCCCAAAGTGAAGAGGAACAAAAACAGGACGTGTCATTTAGCCATGGTCGTCCTGTTGGTTCTTCTAATTAAACGTTGATTAAAAAGTATGCTATGAAAAAATTGAAATTGAGTCTAGTTTTATTGATGATTGTTGCTTTTAGTGCATGTACTTTAAAAGGCAATATTACATTGAATGGAAAGGATATAATTATTGATCAATTAAAGGGTTTGAAGTCACATAAAGACCTAACTCCTATTAATGACACCAGCAATCAAGCACAGCTAACAGGTGATTTTAGATATGATTACCTACTTAAATAAGGATTTGGTACCAAAAGGGTTTTTCAATTCCCCTGATTGCGGCCGCGGTTAAATAATTGGACGTTGGTAGAGATCGATACTACTTCGGGACTTGTCAACAGCCGAGTATGTAAATGCGAACATGGAACCTTTCAGAGAAGAAAGTGAAAAAATCCGCTGAATTTACTCCACAGTGGTTATTGGGGTAAGAAAAATTAAAATAAACAAAATGAAAACAATAACATTAAATCAAATGGAATTAGTTGAAGGTGGTGGTAATTTTTGGAAATGTGCATATACTGTCGCAGGAGGAATGATTGGAGGGGCTGAAGCTGGTTTTGCAATAGGAACTGCATTTTTCCCAGGATATGGGACTGCACTTGGAATGGCATTTGGATTATATCTAGGTGGAGTAGGTGCAGGATTATCATCATCACATTGTATGAATTAAATTTTCTAAAAAAAAAATATGAAAAAGATTTCAAAAGAACATATGATAGAATTTAATGGCGGCAGAGCAGATGCAAGTTGTCTCGGAGGTGCTTTGTCCGGTCTAGTAGGAGGTGCATCCATAGGGTTTAAACTCGGTGTAAGAACTTGGACCCCATTTGGAATTGGATGGGGAACTGCAATTGGAGCAATTGTTGGTGCAGTAGCAGGTGCTGCCGTAGGTGGTTGCTTTGACTAACTTCTAAAATAATAGAAAGTTGTAAATAATTTTTACAACTTTCTATTATTAAATACATAAATATATACATTATGAAAAATTTAATTTCACATACTATAGCTGGTTTGTTTCAATTGTCTTTGTTTTTTATGACAATTGATAAATTAGTACAAGTTCCTAAAGAAAATTTAACAAAAAGAATCATTTTACTATTTATTGCATGTACTTGGTTTTTATCTTTTTTATTTTTTGTTATATGTTTTTATAAAGAGCTGAAAATAATTAATCAAAACAAATAAATCTTTCCTTAATTATTATGATAAATATAAAATCATTCTTATGTGTTATTTTAATTTCACTTTTTTATATAGCAATATCATGGGTAGCTAACAATATCATTATCACAGAAACATTTTATTTTGTATCACTTGAAAATATTTTGTCCATTAAAAGAATTGAAGAGCTTATTAATCTCAATAAAAAAAATGAATGGCTGACATATATACTATTGCCAGTTGTTAATACTATAAAATACAGTGTTACCGCAATGGTTCTTTTTATAGGAATCAAGTTATTTGAATTAGAAGTGAGTTTCATGAATTGCTTTAAAATTATTCTTTTTGCTG
>CAIZLI010000074.1 GCA_903933765.1 uncultured Bacteroidota bacterium | reverse complement strand
TCGTTCACCATTGAAGCTACAGAAGATGCAAAAGTATTAGTAGCTAGTGGAGAACCGATTGGAGAACCAATTGCAGCTCATGGCCCATTCGTGATGAATACAAGAGATGAATTAGTGCAAGCTTTCAATGATTATAATGATGGAAAATTTGGACAACTAGAAGATTAAATTTTTATATTCATACAATACGACATATCGCAGGTTCTAGAGGAGATAACAAGCTAAACTTAGTCTTAATGTTATTTAAAATAGTAATGCAAAAGAATATCATTTTGTAAACGTTGCATGTTTGCTAATTCAAGATGATAAGCATTATCCAGGGAATTCAATTTATCTATTCCAAACATCGAAATTCCTTCTTGGTCATTTAATATTTTAGGTGCAATAAACCAATACAATTCATCTGCTATATTTTGTTGGATCATACTTGAATTCAATTGGCTTCCCGCTTCTGTTAAAATTTTATAGTATCCTAGTTCAAGTAATTTAGCTGCGATAGATGAAAACACAAGTCCTTGCTCATTAAATGTTCCAGTGATGCATTCCATATTTTCAGGTAATTGAATACTTGGGGCCTGCGCAGTAATCAATATTATTTTACTTGCAGTACGCGGATAAAAAATTGGTAAACCTTCATATTGAGTTTGAAGCAGTTCAAGATTTTTATCAATGATAACCACATTGGTTTCTTGAATCCCTCCTGTTGTGTTTCTAATTGTTAGACTTGCTTGATCTTGAATTACCGTTTTATAAGAAGTCAAAATAGCATCCACATTGGCCCTTAAATGATCGTGTACGTATTGCCTTGATGCAGCATTGCTAATCCATTGGCTATTTTTGGCGCAATCTGCAATTTTTCCGTCAATTGTGGAAGCCAATTTTAAAATAAAGTGAGGTCGATTTTTCAATTGATTTGTAAAAAATCTTCTGTTTAATGTTATTGCCGAAGGTTCATTCATTACTTCAACTTCAATACCAGCTGCCATTAATTTTTCAACACTTGCCACTTTTGGATTGGGGTCCAAACTAGCTATTACCACTTTTTTAATTTTATGTTGGATAATTAAATCAGCACAAGGAGGTGTTTTTCCAAAATGAGAACAGGGTTCTAAGCTAACGTACAAGCTGCATTGACTAAGGTCAGTTATTTTTTTGAGTGCTTGCTTTATAGCCAATACCTCGGCGTGCGGTCCACCTAATTTTTGATGGTATCCTTCGCCAATCACCTGATCCGCTTCATCTATAATAACAGCACCTACAAAAGGATTGGGCCTTATTTCGTTTTCATTTGCAGAATTAGCTAAATTAATACAGTAATCTATTGCCTCTTTCTTATTCATTGGATTATCTTTGCATTTCAAAATTACTCAAACCAAAGCATATGTTTACAGGTATTGTACAGAAAGGGGAAATACATACAATTAGTCCCGCCGAAGATGGTTGGGAACTAGCTATAAGTATGCCAAGTTTTGCCGCCATTGTTCAGCTAGGAGATAGTGTAGCGATAGATGGCGCTTGTCTTACGGTGACGAAAGTGGTGGATGAGAGCATGTATTTTTTTGTATCAACTGAGTCAATAGCAAAAACAATAATCAGAAACTATAAGGTTGGTGACACAGTGAATACCGAATTACCAATGCAGCCCAATGGCTACCTTGGAGGCCATTATGTACTAGGTCATGTGGATTCGACGGCTAAAGTAAATAAAATCGATATTACCCCTACGGCTTGGTTTTTAACCATTCAAGTACCTGAACAATTTGTAAAATATATTGTTTATAAAGGGTC
>CAIZLI010000073.1 GCA_903933765.1 uncultured Bacteroidota bacterium | reverse complement strand
TTATACGCAAGTTTATTTTTTACAAAAGGAAAAATATGTGGTGAAACCAATATTGTAAAAGGTAAAAAAAGAACCATTCAAGGTTCCGGTATTGAAAAAGCAAAAGAACAATTGAAGATGTTGTTTTTCAATCCAGGCGAAAAAATTCCTGGCATACCAATGATTGGAAATAAATTAGATTTATACGACGATAACGCACATGAGTTGTATACATACAGACTAGATTATGTAGACTACCATGGTAAATTGGCTTATGTATTTGAGATCAAGCCTAAAGAGGATCTTGGATTTTTTGCAAAAGACAGGGTGGTGGTAGATCAAATGATTACTTGGTTTAATCCAAGCACATTGGAAGTATTAGGCCGTAATTACTCATTAAGTTACAAAGCAGGTGTGTATGATTTTAATGTACAAATGGAAGTAGAAATGACCTACACAAAGAATGGTCTTTTAGTCCCTAAAATATTAAGGTATAAGGGAGACTGGGATGTGGTATTTAAAAAGAGAGAGCGTGGACTTTTTACAGCTACACTATTTGATTTTAAAGTAGGGGAATAATTACTGTTGCAAGAAGCTTCCTTCAATATATTTTACCACTTCAACTAAGCTTCCGGTTTCTTTAAACACTTTCAATTGTCTATCTGCGCCAGTGCCATTTGTAAAAATGTCTTGTACTTTTTCAATATGTTTCCTGCTTCCTAAATCATCTACCACGCCGTCTACAAATTCAAGTAATTCTTCAATCAATTCCTTCACAGGCACTTCTTTTTCTTTCCCAAAGTCAATCAATAATCCATCAATGCCATAGCGGCTTGCACGCCATTTATTTTCATTGATCAATGCACGTTGGTAATTGATAAAATTAATGTTCTGCCTTCTGAGGGTATAAATTTTAGCACATAAAGCTTGGAATAATGCAGCGATCGTGGCTGTTTCTTGCACAGTCATAGGTACATCGCAAATTCTAAATTCAATGGTGTTGAACACTGGATGTACTCTTAAATCCCACCATATTTTTTTAGCATTGTCGATACAATTGGTTTTGATCAACAATTGGATAAAACTTTCATAGGCTTCGATGCTTTCAAAATAGTCTGGGATACCTGTTCTTGGGAATTTATCAAAAATTTTAGATCGGTAAGATTTATAGCCTGTATTACTTGATTCCCAAAATGGGGAGTTGGTGCTTAGTGCATAAATATGCGGCAGAAAATACCTAGCTGTATTGGCTATATGAATGGCCATACGTCGATCTTCCATTCCAATATGTACATGTAGACCAAAAATCAAATTACTCCTTGCAGCTTGCTGTAATTCGTTTAAAAGCGCTTGATACCTGCTTTGGTCCGAGATCAATTGGGTTTCCCATAAACTAAAAGGGTGGGTGCCCGATGCACCAATACTATATCCTAATTCATTTGCGATGGAAGATACAGATGTTCTTAGTTCAAATATTTCATGATTTGCAGCTTCTACATCCTGACAAATTCCCGTTCCAACTTCGACCACAGCCTGGTGCATTTCGGCCTTGATCTTATCTTTAAATACTTTCTCTCCCTCATTGACAATAGCTTGCTGATGGCTCTTTAATTCCTTGGAAGCAGGGTCTAATACCATGTACTCTTCCTCAATACCAATTGTAAACTGTGTTAAATTTTGGCCCATACGCCCTGAAATTACAAATAATTTTAAGATGTTACACAATACATTTCAAAAAAAATGCCCTCCAAATTGGAGGGCATTCATAGAGGTCTAAATTAAATCTTTAATTTGTTCCATTAAAACTTGAAACGTAAACCAATTTGGCTTACCCAACGAGCACTGTAGCTAGGCGTTGTGCTAGAACTGATACCCCAAGGTGTATTGTCTCTAACTGGAGAAAAGCTATAGCTAGGAACAGTTGAGCCTGTTGCACCTTGGTACTTTATGATAGAAGTTTGATCGTTCGACATAAAGTAGGTTCTACCCCAGTTTCTGTTCAACATATTCGTGAAGTTAAACACATCGTATGTTAATTGGAATTGGTATTTCTTATTGTATATTTTCACGTTGAAATCTTGTAAAAATTTCACGTCAATGATATTTGTAAAAGGTAATCTTGCACCATTTCTTTCGGCGTATTTACCTCTGTTTTTGCTTAAGTAATTGTCTTGAGCAATATAGTCTTCCAATGCAGCTGCTTGTTGAGCAGGAGATAATGGGAAAGAAGGACTGCTTGTTACAAAAGTCATTGCTTTAATTTGATCAGCAGTAGGGATAAAGATCAAATCATTTGATTCAGAAGCACTATTATCTCTAACTGGACCAGTTGCATATACATAACTGAATGGGTTACCAGACTGTCCGTTGTACACCAAGCTAAATGTAGAAGCTAAAGCACCTTTTGCATAAGTGAATTTCTTAGCAATAAAAGCACTTACTCTATGACCTAGGTCAAAGTCTGATCTTGATCTCTGAACATCATTTCTGCCATTTACAGTCTCCATAAATCTCCATTGAGAGTTATTTTGACTAGATGTTGGTTCATGTGTTACAAAAGAGGATCCATAAGTGTAAAATGCATTGAATGAGAATCCATCAGTCCAAGACTTATCAATTGAAGCAGTGAAATTATAAGCATAACCAGTACGTCCATAATAACGTTGGTTCTCTAACAAGAACACACCTGTGTATGGGTTAGATCCTGCAGTAGTAATACCTGATCCAGCTGGGTAACCAATACGCTTTAAGTCATAGATAAGTCTATTATCAGGTCCAGATAATCTGCCAATTGGTTGGTTAATATCTAATCTTCTGTAATAGATTTCATTGATATTTTTACTCAAACTTCCTTCCACTGTGATAGACCAATTGTCTTTTAATTTCTTATCAATTGCCAAAGAAGCTCTAATGATTTTAGGTAATCTGAAATCTGTAGAAACTAAGTCCATTTGACCTTTTGCAGCAGCGGTACTTAAACCTAAATCGGCAGCAGTATATTGACCCAATGGATTAGGTCTGAAAGTGATACCATATTTTGCGATATCAGCTGCAGAAGTAATTGCAATACCACCCACAGATTGACCGTTGTTATTGAATACGCCACCAGGCCATACCAAAGGAACACGTCCAGTGAACATACCCAATCCTCCACGGAATGTCATATTTTCTTCTGGCATCTTATAAGTAAATCCAACTCTTGGAGAGATAGAAATTTTTGGATCAGGAATTGATCCAGATCTTGCACCATTAAAATCATACAATCTAACTGTGTTGAAATTGAAATACGCGTCTTCTAATGGAGTAGATAAGAATTTAGTATAATCTGCTCTAATACCATAGTTCACAGTTAAGTTATCAGAATATCTAATTTCATCATTGATGAAAGCACTTCCTCTGCCAGTGTAG
>CAIZLI010000072.1 GCA_903933765.1 uncultured Bacteroidota bacterium | reverse complement strand
AGCAGGCAATTGTAATTTTTGACAAATCAATTTCAATACTTTGAAATGATAGTTTTGTTCGTCACCCACCACATAAATACTTGCGTCTGTATTAAATTCTTTTTGCTTGAGTTCAGCTAGACCAATATCCTGTGTGATGTATACCGAAGTACCATCTTTTCTTCTTACTATTTTTTCGTCCAAACCTTCACTTGTCAAATCAATCCATACAGAACTATCTTCTTTTTGATAAAAAACTTTTTTTGTTAATCCTTGATCCACTAAATCCTTTCCTAATAAATAAGTATTACTCTCGTAATAAGTTTTGAAAAAATCAGAACCTATTTTTTTATACGTCACGTCAAATCCCGCATACACCCATTCGTTCATTCTTTTCCAAAGCGCCATGGTGTCTGCATCGCCTTGTTCCCATTTCAATAACATGGCCTGTGCGGCTTTTTGAATAGGGGCTTCTTGCTCAGCAATTTCTTTAGACATGCCACCTGCAATCAATGTTTCAATTTCTCCTTTGTATGCATCGTTGTATTTGACATAATAATCACCTACAAAGTGGTCACCTTTCATATTGGTGCTTTCGGGTGTTGCGCCACTTGCAAATAATTGCCAAGCAATCATGCTCTTACAAATATGAATCCCTCTATCATTCACGATACAAGTTTTAACGACGTCGTTGCCTTGTAGTTTCAATATTTCTGCAATGCTCCATCCTAAAAAGTTATTTCTAAGGTGGCCTAAGTGCAAAGGCTTATTGGTATTAGGGGAGGAATACTCCACCATAATTTTTTTAGGATCTGCTGTTGGTGTAACTAATTTACTAGTGTCTGTTGCTTGTATATAGTCCAACCAGAACTGGTCACTAATTGTAAAGTTCAAAAAGCCTTTCACAATATTAAATGCGGTGATTGTCCCTGGCATTTTAGCCATCACTGCTTCGCCTAATGCATTGCCCAATTCATCGGGGCTCTTGCCTAATTGTTTGACAAAAGCAAATAGTACGATGGTGTAATCGCCCTCAATTTCTGGTTTAGTTGCATTCACCAATACCTGTTCACTTTTAATTTGAACTTGATAGATGGATTGAATGGCGTCTGCAGTGGCCTGCTTTAAATTTTGGATCAATTGCATAAAATAGGATTACCGACTGCAAAAGTAATTAATTAAGGTTACCTTTACGCATACATGTTGAAAGTACACGAATTTATAAGCAAATTAATTCTAGACCTAATAGATGGGGTGTATCCATTGTTTAGGAGGTTCATGCCGTTGAAAACCTTTCGTTATGCAGCTTGTGGCGGGGGGAATACCGTGTTAGATATTCTGTTATTCTTCATCTCTTATAATTACATTTTAAAGACTCTTCCTCTGCATTTGGGTTGGTTGACCATAAGTCCCCATATTGCTTCCTTCATGATTAGTTTCACTGTCACTTTCCCAATAGGCTTTTATTTGAGCCGATATGTGGTCTTTCAGGAAACATCTGTCCGTAAGAGCAAGCAATTATTTCGATACTTTATGGTGGTTTTGGGATGCATCTTCCTCAACTACATTTTTCTTAAATTATTCGTGGAAGGGCTGGGTTGGAATGCCACTTTTGCGAAGATTGTGACCACCTTTTTTGTGGTTATTTTCAGCTATACGAGTCAAAAGAACTTCACATTCAAGACTAAGACAGTTTAAGTCAACTGCCTTTTCTTCCCATTTTTCTATGTATTTATGCCATTTCAGTCCCATTTTAAAGGGGCTAGGCTGACATTTATGCCATTTTTGCCTATTCGACAGAATGGCATAATGATTGAACTATGGTAGTGAATTAATCATTGAAAATCAATCATTATGGGAAAAATTATAGGAATTGACTTAGGTACCACAAATAGTTGTGTATCAGTTATGGAAGGTGGTGAGCCAGTAGTAATCGCGAATGACGAGGGTAGAAGAACCACGCCATCGGTAGTAGCGTTCTTAAAAAATGGAGAGCGTAAAGTAGGTGATCCAGCTAAAAGACAAGCCATCACGAATCCAGAAAACACGATCTCTAGTGTGAAGCGTTTTATGGGTCGTCGTTTTAACGAAGTTGCAAGTGAATTGAGCTTGGCTAGTTATAAAGTATTTAAAGGAGACAACGATACAGTGCGTGTTCAAATCGAAGATCGTATGTATACGCCACAAGAAATCTCTGCAATGGTTTTACAGAAGATGAAAAAAACTGCAGAAGATTATTTAGGTGCTGAAGTAACAGATGCAGT
>CAIZLI010000071.1 GCA_903933765.1 uncultured Bacteroidota bacterium | reverse complement strand
GCATATTGGAAGCCTTGTACCTATTTTATTATTGGTGCATTTACAAAAAGCTGGACACAAACCTTATGCTTTAGTGGGCGGCGCAACAGGCATGGTGGGTGATCCAAGTGGAAAAAGTGAAGAACGTAATTTATTAAGCGAGGAAATATTAGCGCATAATATTGCTGGTGTTCAAAAACAATTAGCGCATTTTTTAAATTTCGATAGCAAGCAACCCAATGCTGCCGAAATGGTGAATAATTATGATTGGTTCAAAGATTTTAATTTTCTTTCTTTTATCAGAGAAGTTGGAAAACATATCACTGTGAATTATATGATGGCTAAAGACAGTGTAAAAAAAAGGATTGAAGGTGATACGGGCATGAGCTTTACTGAGTTTACCTATCAGCTCATTCAAGGATATGATTTTTATTGGCTTTACAAAAATAAAAACTGTAAAGTGCAGATGGGTGGAAGTGATCAGTGGGGCAATATCACCACTGGAACTGAATTGATCCGCAGAAAATTAGGTGGAGATGCATTTGCATTTACATGCCCTTTGATCAAAAAAGCAGATGGTGGTAAATTTGGTAAAACAGAGAAAGGTAATATATGGCTAGACGCTTCTAAAACCTCTCCTTATCAGTTTTATCAATTCTGGTTAAATGCAAGTGATGAAGATGCCAATGCATGGATCAAGATTTTTACATTATTAGAACCCGCAGCGATTGATGCATTAATCGCCGAGCATGCCATTGCACCTCAACAAAGAATTTTACAAAAAGCATTGGCTGCTGAATTAACAAAATTTGTGCATAGCGAAGCAGATTTAAAGTTTGCGATCGAAGCCACTGAGATTTTATTTGGCAACGCCACCACAGCAGTTTTACAGTCCTTAAATGAAACTCAATTATTACAAGTGATGGAAGGTGTTCCTCAAGTGACAGTTCCTTTAGCTGCTATGAATGAGGGCTATGACTTTATTAACTTATTGGTGGATACAGCCATCTTCCCAAGTAAAGGCGAAGCACGTAAAATGTGGCAGGGCGGCGGTTTAAGTGTCAATAAAGAAAAAGTTGACTCTGAAAAAACGCATATCCAAAGTTCAGATTTATTACAAGGAAAATACCTGCTAATTCAAAAAGGTAAGAAGCAATATTATTTAGTGATTACTTCTTAATGAATGTAAAAAGCTTACTTCATATTTTACTTTATTGCTTCCCAAATTGCGTCTGCGACTAATTGATTGCCTGCGTCATTTAAATGTACTCTGTCATAAGTTAGGAAACCCTTATCTAATTGCTTAGGATTATTTTTTATGCTGTAATCCAAAAATAACTTCCTACAATCCACTAATGTAAGTTGCTTTTGAGCAGCATATTGACGTATCCATTTGGCATATAAATTGAGTTCACCATCCTGAGGATTAGACTGGTCATTACGCTCACCTATGACTGCTGGAGTAACTAAAATAACCCTGGTGCCTTTTGCTTGAATTTTTTGCACTACTGCATCATAGAATAAACCAAACTTATCATAATCGGTGCCTGTGCCCATCATGGACTTATGCCAAACATCATTTACACCCACCCAAATCACCACCACATTAGGAGCTTTGTCCAAAACGTCACGCTCTAGTCTCAAGTATAAATCATAGATCTTATTTCCTCCTATACCTGCTCCCAACAATTCAAACTGATTGGTTTGTCCATTATTTGCTATACGGTTGTTCAAAAGGTCGATATAGCCGCCTTTATTAACCCCCAATTCTGTAATGGAGTCTCCAAAAAAAACAATTTTTTTCTTACCATCTTGTATAAATGACATGCAGCAAATACAAGTAATGATGATTAGCGCTGAGGCAATTTTAAAACGCATAGGTCTGTTGTTTAATTTTTAATTAAAAATCTAGGTTTAAGTTAAGCCAAATCAAAGATATTGTTGGGTTAAGCCAACAAAAATTTGGAAGTTTTTGAGTCTACCCCTATTTTTGCACTCCATTCTAAGAATGGCTAGAGGATTGCCTGATGGTGTAACGGTAGCACAACTGTTTTTGGTGCAGTTTGTCTTGGTTCGAATCCAG
>CAIZLI010000070.1 GCA_903933765.1 uncultured Bacteroidota bacterium | reverse complement strand
TTGATATCAAGATGCCCGCGCTCTTGTGCACGCTTCATAATGCTATGTGCAAAAGGGCTTTCAAGAAGTTCCGGAAGGACTGTAAGAATTTCAATGGTCATGCTACAAAGATAATTGAGATTAGTCCAAAAAATCGCCTAAATCTCGACGGTTCTTTTTGGTAGGACGCCCAATTTTACTCAAGCGCTTTCCAGTTTGAAAGGTAGCTGCAACCTGCCTTACCCGCTCTAATTCTTCTACTGGGGTTAGGTCTTCATAATATTTAATCGCTTCTGCATAGGCAACACGGCCATCCAGCAATTGAGTCACTTTCAATACCCAGTTCTTATGCTCTGTCCTTGCTTCATAGACATCGCCAATGACCACATTCCGTGAAGCTTTTACATTTTCGCCATTTAACTTCACACGCCCTTTGTCAATTGCTTCGGTGGCCATGCTTCTTGATTTGAACACGCGGATGGACCATAAATATTTATCGAGCCTTAATTTTTCTTTCTTTAGTTCTGGCGCAGACATGGATGCTTATTTTTTTTCTGCAAAGTATTTGTGGAAATAAGGGATGGTTTCAATGCCTTTATAAAAATTCACGATATCGTATTTTTCATTTGGACTATGTAAATTGTCACTATCTAAACCAAATCCCATGAATACAATTTTTAATCCAAGCGCTTGTTCAAATAAAGAACAGATTGGGATACTGCCACCGCCTCTTACAGGGATGGGGTCTTTTCCAAAGGTGGTTGCAATTGCTTTTGCAGCACTTTGGTATTCGTGTGAATCTATTGGTGTGATATAAGGTTCGCCGCCATGATGTTCAAAAGCAGTAACAGTCACATTGTCTGGCGCGATGGATTTAAAATAATTCAACACTTTTTCAGTGATCACTGTAGAAGATTGATTTGGCACCAATCTGCATGAAATTTTAGCAAATGCTTTAGAAGGTAAAACTGTTTTTGCACCTTCTCCTGTGTATCCGCCCCAAATACCATTCACTTCTAATGTTGGTCTGATTCCTGTTCTTTCATTCGTGCTATAGCCTTTTTCGCCCCATACATTCGCAATCCCTAAGTCTTGCTTGAACTCATTTAAATCAAAAGGTGCTTCGGCCATTTTTGCGCGTTCAGCATCTGTCGATTCAATCACATCGTCATAAAATCCAGGGATAGTGATATGGTTATTTTCGTCATGACAAGCGGCAATCATTTTAGATAAAATAGTAATTGGATTTGCCACAGCACCACCATAGACACCACTATGTAAATCTCTGTTTGGTCCAGTCACTTCTATTTCGATATAACTCAATCCTCTCACACCAATATCGATGGAAGGATTGTCCATGCTGATCATAGCGGTATCGCTAATTAAGATCACATCTGCTTTTAATAAAGCCTTATTTGCTTTTACAAATGTCGCTAAATTTGGACTTCCAATTTCTTCCTCACCTTCAATTACGAATTTAATATTGGTGCACATGCTATTGGTCTTGGTCATGATCTCCAATGCTTTTACATGCATGTAAAATTGTCCTTTGTCATCACAAGCACCTCTTGCAAAAATTTTTCCATCAATAATGGTTGGTTCAAATGGACCACTATGCCAAAGTTCCAAAGGATCAGCAGGCTGCACATCGTAATGTCCGTATACTAAGACTGTTGGAAAACTTGGGTCAACAATGATTTCTCCATAAACAATTGGGTGTCCTTCTGTTTCATAAATAGTTGCAATTTGAGCTCCTGCGTCTGTTAATGATTTTGCCACAGCTTTTGCACAAGCTTGCATGTCTGCATTATGTTCTGATTTCGCACTGACACTTGGTATGCGTAATAAGTCCAATAATTCTTGTAAAAAACGATCCTTATTTGCTTCTTGAAATTCCTTCCATGCATTCATAACCTAATTTTTATAGTTGATGTTTTAAATCTGATAATACATTTTCGATGGTCCAATCTAATTTTTGTTCAAAGGGTGCTTTTCTTTGCGCACAGTTTTCTGCCAAACAAATGGGGCAACTGTAGGACATACATCCATCCGTATGCACAAAAAATTCAATACTAGCTCCAAATTTGTTCTTGATTAAACTTGTAAATTCTTCTACGACCTGGTGCGCTTCGTTCACATTTAGAAACCAAGGCACAGTTAGATGGCAGTCAATATGCATTAAGCTTCCATACTTAATCACTCTTAAATTATGTAAGTCCACCCACTGCACATTTCTGTTCTTATTCAGTTCGCCAACCACTTCTTCTAACAAAGCAAGATCTGCTTCGTCCATGATACCAGCTAGTGAAGCTCTAATGATTTTATAGCCATTGTAAATAATCCAGAAGCTCATTAAAATGGCAAGTACGGCATCTATCCCAGTGATATTAGTTAGTAACACTATGCCAATGCCAATGGATACTGCAAAAGTGGTGAAGCTATCTAAAATTAAATGTTGTCCACTTGAGATCAATGCAAGTGACTTGTTTTTAGTGCCCATTTTTTTTGCAATCAATCCTGCAAATAAATTCAAAAAAGCGGTGACAAGTAAAACCCATAAGCCGTTATCAAGGCTATGCAATTCAGAAGGTTTAAAAATGGCATTGATGGATTCGTAAAAAATAATTAAACCAGCAGCAATGATTAAACTTCCTTCAAACGCTGCAGAGATAAATTCTGCCTTTCCATGACCATAAGGATGTTCTTTGTCTTTGGGTTTAGAAGCGACATATAAACTGTAGAGCCCAATGCCACCAGCCAATACATTCACAATACTTTCTAGTGCATCCGATAGCACGGAGAGCGAATGCGTCATGAAATAGGCTACAAACTTCAATACAAATAGAATGACACTTAAAGAAGTGACATAGAACTGTATTTTTAGATTCTGTTTAGCTGCTTGCAATGGAATGAATTAGAAATGAATTAGTATTTAAATGCGTTGTATCTTTCTTCTACAAATTTCCAATTCACAAGGTTCCACCAATTGGATACATAATCTGCTCTTTTGTTCTGGTATTTCAAATAGTAAGCATGCTCCCATACATCCAATCCTAATAATGGATATCCTTTTGTTTCGGCAGTATCCATCAGTGGGTTATCTTGATTTGGAGTTGAACAAATAGCTAATTCATTTTTTTCATTTACAATCAACCAAGCCCAACCACTTCCGAATCTATTTTTTGCTGCATCTGAAAATGCTTTTTGAAAATCGGCAAAAGTTCCAAATGATTTTTCAATCGCTTTTCCTAAGTTTCCTGATGGTAGTGAAGCGGGCGCAGGTTGCATGGATTGCCAAAACAATTCATGGTTATAATGACCACCTGCGTTGTTGCGCATTTTTGTAGAATACTTTGAGATGGTGCCTAGTAAGTTAGTGATGGATGTAGTTTTGATATCTACCTTTTCTGCAACACAAGCATCATTTAAATTCTTTGTATAACCTGCTGCGTGTTTTGTATGATGGATCTCCATCGTCATTGCATCAATGAATGGTTCTAACGCATTGTAGGCATAAGGTAGAGGCTGCTGTATAAAATTTGGCTCCTGGCTCAATTGCAATCCACCTAAATTATGAATGATTGGCATACTCGCCATGGCAATGCCTGCTTTGCCAGTTTGTTTGATGAACTGGCGTCTACTGTTTGATGAACTTGACATAGGATTATCTTTTAAAGTACTTTTGTAAAGTTACTTTAATTGGCTGTAAAAAACGGTAGTAAAATTCCTGGTTAAACAACTGTGAATCACGCATTGCCTTATAGGTTAAGAATAGACCAACTGGAATTAAAAACAAACTTGACAACCACATGCCAGCATATACCGACCATTGTCCAGACTTGGCTAGTTTTTCTCCAAAATTATTGAGTAAGAAAAAGACAACAAAAAAGGCAATTGCTGAAACCATTGGAGCGCCTAATCCACCTTTCCTGATAATTGCGCCTAATGGGGCGCCAATTAAAAACAATACGATACATGCAAAGGAGAGTGTGAATTTACGATGCCATTCAATCGCGTGCATTGTTTCGGCATGTTGCTGTTCCTTGTAAATAGTCACTAAACTGGCTAAATTATTTTGAAGCGACTGAAATTGGTACCCGGCAGATTCTACTACCGATACTTTTTCTTCGGCTGGTATCAAATCTTTAAAACTTTTTTGATCAGTCACTTTGACTTTTTTATAAAGTTGAGTACTGTCCTTTAATAACATGAATTTTAAATAGGGGTAGATTTCAATAGTTGCTTTCTTGATGAAAAAACTATCCATGGATTGTATGGAGTCTATCGCTTTGCCTAATTGCCTAACGCTTAACATTTTTGGATCATAAAACACATCTGCCGTTTTATTCATCTGAAAACTTTTCAGGTCAAACACTTTTTTATATTCTTTAAAATTAAGTCTTGTAAATTCTGTATTCGTCGTAGCCCTATATCCTTTTTCTTGGTAACGCCAGCCATTGTATAATACAAATTCCAAAAACTTTTTATCAGGTGTAACGCGCATCACGCCTGACTTTGCCATAATCATATTGTCTTGTAATCCAAACCTTTTTTCAAAAATAACGATATCATTGATCACACTATCATTGGACTCCTTCTTGCCTAGTTTGATCACATACCCGTCAATTTTATCATAAAAAATACCTTCCTTTAAATCAATGGCAGGCTTGGAAACAATGATTTCATATTTCAAAGTGGTGAGCCGCATTTGAGATACAGGAATAATATTATTGGCCAATAAAAAAGCGATACCTGCAAGGCCAATGGCAAAAATAAAAAGTGGACGCATGAAACGAATCAGTGGAATGCCTGCAGACTTAATGGCGATTAATTCAAAACTTTCACCTAAATTTCCAAATGTCATGATAGAAGAAAATAGCAATGCCAATGGAATAGCAGTCGTTAACATGCTAATAGAGACTAGTCCAACTAATTTTAAAATAATGAAAGTATCCAATCCCTTTCCTACCAAGTCATCTATATAAAGCCAAAAGAATTGCATGGTCAGCACGAATATAGAAATAGTCAATGCTGCCAAAAAGGGTCCTATAAATGCCCTGAGAATTAGTATGTCTAATTTTTTGAACAAAATTGTAGTGCTAGCTACCTATTCTATAAAATAGCTCTTTGATTTGATAACCCCAAAGTTGACTCTGGTCTTTGATTTCATTTTTCTCAGCAAAATCCTTGATGATCAAAACCGTTTGGTTTGAAATTTCTGTTTTTTCAATACTGAATTCAAAATATTCATTCTTTTCGCTGTGTAACCATCTAAATCGAATGAATTTATTTTCTTCTTGATCTAAAATCTCTGCCTTGTCTGGTGTGCCACCATTCCATGAAAAACTGAACACATTCTCCCATTCATCCACTCTATCTGCAAACCATTCTTGCAAACCAGACGCAGTGGAGAGGAATTCAAATAAGATTGCAGGAGAACATCTAACCGGAAACTCAAGTGTAAATAGTAATTTTTTACTCATAATATCAATATACCCATTAAGGGCTCGTTTGATGCAATAATATTAAATAAAAGCATGCCTCCAAGTATTTTAATCACTTAATTCGTTAACAAACTGTAAAGACTTTCAACATTAGCTTTTTTTCTACTTTATTTATGATGATAATCATCTAGTTAGAGTGGTTTTTGAAAGCCTATTCAGACTCAAAATGACTAAAATTTGACAAAAATGAGCTGCTTTTCGGTGCCTTCGATGACTTATCTTTGCAAACCATAAAGACAGTCCTATGTTCAATGCACTTAGTGAAAAATTAGAATCCGCTTTTAAACATCTAAAAGGCCAATCCCGCATCAATGAATTGAATGTGGCCAATACCCTTAAAGATATCAGAAAAGCATTGTTGGATGCCGATGTCAACTTTAAGATAGCCAAGGAATTTACAGATACCATTAAAGAAAAAGCGGTCGGTGAAAAAGTCATCAATGCCATTAGTCCTGGTCAATTGATGGTTAAAATAGTGCAGGATGAATTGACGGCATTAATGGGTTCAGAAGCAAGTTTGTTAGATACTTCAAAAAATCCAACCATCATTTTAGTAGCAGGTTTGCAGGGTAGTGGTAAGACTACTTTCTCAGGTAAATTGGCCACTTATTTGAAGGCCCAAAAAAAATCACCCTTATTGGTGGCTGCCGATATTTATCGTCCTGCTGCCATGGATCAGTTAACTGTTTTAGCAGAACAAATTGGGGTGGATATTTTTGTAGAAAGAGAAAATAAAGATGCAGTTTCGATTGCGCAAAATGCAATTGCTTACGCAAAACAAAATAATAAAAATGTCATTATCATAGATACTGCAGGTCGGCTTGCTGTAGACGAAATGATGATGAATGAAGTGGCAAATATTAAATCTGCCATTCAGCCACAAGAAATTTTATTTGTGGTAGATTCAATGACAGGGCAGGATGCAGTCAATACAGCAAAGACTTTCAACGACCGATTAGATTTTACTGGAGTGGTATTAACAAAGTTAGATGGCGATACCAGAGGTGGTGCTGCTTTATCTATTAAGTACACCGTGAACAAGCCAATTAAGTTCATGAGTAGTGGAGAGAAGATGGATACTTTAGATATTTTTTATCCAGAGAGGATGGCACAAAGAATTTTAGGGATGGGTGATATCACTTCTTTAGTTGAAAAAGCACAAGCGCAATTTGATGAAGCGGAAGCGAAAAAATTAGAGAAGAAAATTCGAAAAAATCAATTTGATTTTGAGGATTTTTTAACCCAGATTCAGCAGATCAAAAAAATGGGCAACCTGAAAGATTTAATGGGGATGATACCAGGTGTTGGGAAAAGCATCAAAGACATCGATATCAAAGAAGATGCTTTCAAAGGGGTAGAAGCCATTATTCAATCCATGACTTTAATTGAACGAAGGAATCCAGATACTTTAACCCCAAGCAGAAAAGCAAGAATTGCAAAAGGCGCCGGCAAAGACTTGGCAGAAATCAATGCCTTTATCAAGCAGTTTGACCAAATGAAACAAATGATGAAGACAATGAGCGGCCCTGCGGGTGCTGCGATGGCTAGTAAAATGCCTGGAATGCGAAGATAAGGGGGGCTTATTGAGGCTTAAGTTGTTGATTTTCAGCTTTTTTGTCCAATTTTGCTTTCTTATTCCATTTAATTGGGCGAGTTCGGTAATTTTTTTTATCTTTGCTCCCCTTAACCCTATTTGTTAACGCCTATAAATTTCTATTTAAATTGGCAGTAAAAATGAGACTACAGCGTCATGGTAG
>CAIZLI010000069.1 GCA_903933765.1 uncultured Bacteroidota bacterium | reverse complement strand
TGGGTAAGGGATATTTAAATCTTTCAATAAATCACTAAAGCGACCTCTGTCTTCTGCGATATCTAAACTATCAAATGAAGTACCAATGATTTTGATACCACGCTCTGTTAAACGCTTTGCTAATTTTAATGCAGTTTGTCCTCCTAATTGTACAATCACACCTTCTGGTTTTTCTAATTCAATGATCTCCCAAAGGTGTTCCCAAAAAACAGGTTCGAAATACAATTTATCCGCCATATCAAAATCGGTAGAAACAGTTTCAGGATTACAGTTCACCATAATTGCTTCGTATCCTGCTTCTTTCACTGCCAATAAACCATGCACACAACAATAATCAAATTCAATACCTTGTCCAATTCGATTAGGACCACTTCCTAAAACAATAATTTTCTTCTTTTTGGATTGGACCGATTCGTTGGAGGTAAGATGGTTGCTCATAGGTATAAAATTGGGCAAAAATACATTAGCCAACGCATTTATCCGAATTTTTATAAAATGGTTTTCCACCAACTTCACTTATTTCACGATACAAAGCTCATCCCAGCGGGTGGTAAAGCGCTTGCTTCTTTTCTCACTGCGCATTTTCCAGTTTTTCTGTGTCCCACTGGTGCCAAATTTGAGCACATCGTTGCGGTAGGCAGCGTTCATATTGTCAATCACATGCATGAGCTTCTTCTTTTTTGTATCAATAGGGGCAACGAATAGATTGGTTTGCAAGGCACTATCGGGCACGAAGCCGCTTAGGATCACGCCAGCTTTCTTATAGACTTCGCCCTTTTCGTAGAGGGTTTTGCCAATGGCGACCACTGCTTTGATCAGGTCGGGGGTGCTCTGGGTGGGATTGTCCAATTGGGTATAACCACTCACTTGACGGCCCCGGCTATAGTAGGCAGCATCTAATTGAATGGGTGCTTTTTTAAGTAAGAACACAGCGATGCCTGTGGCGGCACTATGTTGTCTTCTTAATTTCTCGGCAGCCCTAGTGGTATAGGTTGCAAGTGCTTCTTCTATTTCCTGCCAGTCGGTCACATTGCGTCCAAACATTCTTGTTGTTGCAATCATTTTTTTTTCTGTTCTTGGGGCTTGCATGGAATGGCTTTTAAAACCTTTTAGTTCGCGTATCAAACGCATCCCCACCACGCCACCTAAAAAACGTTTACCCCAACTAAGGTCTTTGATGCTTAATGTATAAGCCGTATTGATCCCATATACTTTTAGTTTTTCACTATAACTAAAACCCACGCCCCAAATATCTTCCACAGGGGTTTGTTGTAATGCCGCCTGAATTTTTTTAGTGGTATCTAACACCACAATACAATTGGTTTTAAGTTTATTTTTTTTCGCTAAACGATTGGCTACTTTACTCAATACTTTATTGGGTGCGGCACCAATCGAAACAGAAATACCTGTCCATTGTTCAATCTTATTTTTAAGTTCCAAACAAAAAGAATGAATCTCTTCTGTAGGTAGATGAGAGAGGTCTACAAAAGCTTCATCCACCGAATACACTTCTACATGACCCGGTGGTAGCAATAGTCTCATGGTTTCCATCACACGCCAACTGAGGTCACCGTATAAATGATAGTTAGAAGAAAAAGTAGTGACGCCATTTTTTTCAATTAAATCTTTCGCCTGAAAATAGGGGACGGCCATCGAGATGCCCAATTTTTTTGCTTCATCTGTACGCGACACAATACAGCCATCATTATTGCTTAATACAATCACCGGACGGTGTTGTAACTGTGGCTGAAAAAGTCTTTCGCAGGAACAGTAAAAACTATTGCAGTCAACAATGGCTTGCATTTTTTTAAATTAAGAATAAGTATAAATAAACTAGGTAAATATTACAAAGCGTGAATCACAAAAGTGACGATCCCCCAAGTGCTATAGTCCGATAATTGTGCCACTTGAATACTGCCATATTTTTTATTCTCTGGTAATAAACTAATGCTATGTTCTTGTATCTGTAAACGACGCACTAAAAATTCTCCATTCAATACAGCGACCACCACATTGCCCGATCTTGCTTGAATGCTTCTGTCTACAATTAAGGTATCGCCAATATGGATCCCGGCACCAAGCATAGCATCGCTGTTGACCCTAAAGAAAAAAGTGGCGGGTTTGTTGCGCACCAATTGTTCGTTGAGGTCAATTCCTCTTTCCATAAAATCGTCCGATGCAGCACCAAATCCAGTGGCATTGGCTTGTACAATTTGCGCTGACTGGTAGTTTTTAGCCCCCGTATAACCTGTTTTTTGTTCGTATGCTTCCTCTTGAAATTCCATTTAGCTAAATTTATTAGCAATATTAACTAAATAATTTAGTATTTAATCAAACTGAGGGAAAAATTTATCCTCATTTTGTCGCCTCATTACCAATGGATTATACTGCTTGATGTTGTATCTTGGGG
>CAIZLI010000068.1 GCA_903933765.1 uncultured Bacteroidota bacterium | reverse complement strand
GGTGGGTCTGCTTATATTTGCTCCCCGAACAAAGCAATTTGTTGGGATGGATGTAAATCCGATGGCGCTGTAGCTCAGTTGGTAGAGCAAAGGACTGAAAATCCTTGTGTCCCCGGTTCGAGCCCGGGTGGTGCCACAAACATCTATCAGCCCTCAACGAAAGTTGGGGGCTTTTTTTATGCAATCTTTATTTAATCTGTATTTGTTTCCTCTGAACAGTGTGTGCAGAAAAAAGACCCAGTGCACCTCCAACAATATTGGAAGGAGGATTAGCGGGTGTTGTTCCGCCTCCTGGTCCAGCGCCACTTATTTGACGTAGGCTATTATAATACAAATAAGTTGGGTTTGAAATGCATTGCATTTCCACGGAAACAAGATCATTTAATTTTACTTGTAATGAATCATCATTACTGTTTAAGGGTCTTTGATTTTCATTCCCATTAATTAGGTTGTCATTAAAAACATAATAAGTCTTGTCTAGGGTGTCATTAATTACTTGAATAAACCTATAATTATTACCCAATGTCATAGGGTCGGTATACATCGGAATCACACTATATTGAGATTCGCTAAAAATGGTCAAATTATTGATTGTTAAACTATCAAGCGGTACTTTATTAGGCATGGTAGACTGGGCCGTGTATTTTTTTCCATCGAGTGTTACTTCTAAAAAATAAGTATTACCGTATGCGCCTTTTATTTTATTCGTTAAGTATAAACCTTTACTTGTGTATTTAAGCGTATCGGAAAGACCAAAATTGTCTTTCATGATCACCAATGCATTTGAAACTTCTGGGAATTTTGAAACAGCTGAAATCGCTACAGATTTTGTTAGTTTAACATAATAAGGACCCACCTCGTCAGTCACAACAGCATCAATAACAAGCATGGATTGATTTTCATCTAAGGGAAGCGTAATTTCTTTTTCACAACCCAATAAAAAAACACCCATTAAAATTGCACTAAAATATTTTTTAAGCATGATTAAAATTTAAATTGATAAGTTACACTTGGTATCCATTTAAACAATGCTGTTTGAATGATTTGTGTTCTGCTAGGATCTTTCGGATCATCTTGAAAATTAATTTGATACGCATTTTCTCTTCCATATACATTGTACAAACTGAAGTTCCAAGACTCTTGAGTTCTTTTTATTTTTTTCTTATCATAGGTCACACTGATGTCCATCCTGTGATTAGAAGGCATACGGTTGGCATTTCTAGATCCATATTGGTATACGGTTTGTCCTTGGATATCATATTTGCCAGTAGGAAAGGTCACCGCATCACCCGTGTTATAAACAAACACACCAGAAACAGACCATCTTGGATTAAGCGTATACACACCAACGACAGCAAGGTCATGTGTTCTATCCTGTTTTGCATTATACCAATTGTTTTCATTGATGCCGTTGATTTTTCTTTCTGTTTTGGATAAGGTATAACTAATCCAACCAGTGAATTGACCTTCTTTTTTCTTCAATAAGAATTCTAAACCATAGGCGCGCCCAATGCCATATAAAAGTTGGGATTCAACATCTTTGACGGTATAGATATCTGCTCCATTTTTATAATCTACCTGATTCTGGATATTTTTATAATAGAGCTCGGTAGTTAATTCATAATTGTTCTTTTTGAATCCTTGTACATATCCAATGCTTATTTGATCCGCAATTTCGGGGAGTATATTGTAGGAGTTGCCAATCCATTGATCCGCGGGAGTTGATGCAGTAGCGTTACTCAATAAATGTAGGTGTTGTACGTTTCTTGCATAACCCGCTTTAAAACTCACCACATCATTTAAACGATAATTGGACGTTATTCTTGGTTCGGGATTCAAATAGGTTTTTCCAAAACTATATTTCCCAAGTTGGATTGTTTTAATTATTTGATCACCTTCATATTGGTAATAAGCATCTCCCCCCATTAAACTATAGGCAGAAAAACGCATTCCATAATCTAAACTAAGATTGTCATTTGCTTTATAATAATTACTTAAATAGATGGCGTTTTCAAAACCATTTCGACCCTCTTTTTGTTTAATAGAAACGAGATTCCCATTAATTGTGGTTGGGGTTATTGTATGTAAAATACTATTGAATCCAAATCTTAATGTATTTCTAGGATTGGCATAAAAAGTATAATCCTGTTTTAGATTAAGGTCTTTTATATTAGAATTGATAGCTACATTATTATCTCCATTTTTTGCTTTAACATTATAGTTATAATCACTAAAGATCAACGAGGTGTTTAAGAAAAGTCTACTTGAAACGATTCGATTCCACCTAATTGTTCCCGTTTTATTCCCCCAATCAATTTCACCTAGATCCTTTAATCCTAATTCATCTTTTCCAAAATAACCTGAAATAAATAATTTATTCTTAGCATCAATTTTATAATTTGCTTTCATATTCAGGTCATAGAAATACAACACGGTGCCTTTAAATTCTTTAGAAGCAAGCAGAAAAGCATCCGCGTAAGTCCTTCTTCCAGAAATGATAAAGGAAGACTTGTCTTTTTGCAATGGTCCTTCTACACTTATTCTACTAGCGATTAAACCCAGGCCGCCATTCACATTAAAGTCCTGGTTATTTCCATCCTTCATTTTTACATCTAATACCGAAGACAATCTTCCGCCGTATTGTGCAGGCGTATTTCCTTTTATAAGTGTGACATCTTTAATAGCATCGCTATTGAATGTGCTAAAAAAACCTAGCAGGTGTGATGCATTATATACAGGGGCTTCGTCTAATAAAATTAAATTTTGATCAGCACTTCCCCCTCTAACATAAAATCCGCTATTCCCCTCTCCAGCAGATTTCACACCAGGCAAGAGTTGAAGTGTTTTTAGAATATCTTTTTCTCCAAATATGACTGGAACCTTGTTAATGGTTTTCATATCGAGCGTCTCAGTACCCATTTGAGGTTTTAAAAGGTTGTCATTTTTTCTTCCACTTTCCACGACCACCTCTTTTAATAAATTCGCTGGCTTTAAAAAAATATTTATACTTATATTTTCCTCAAGAGTTACTTGTTGCTTATATTTTTCATACCCAAGTTGCGTAATTAAAAGGGTATATTTTCCCTTTGGTAGCGCAATAGCATAAAAACCATATTCATTGGAAAGTACACCTAGGTTGGGCAATTCCTCAATTCTTACCACCGCCCTAATAATAACCTCGCCGGTTAATTGATCTTTTAAATTGCCATTGATGACAAATTTTTCTTGTCCAAATGCAAATTGAATTTGAAAAATGCAAAGCATGGTGCATACAAGAAGTAGATAAAGTTTTTTTTGTGCCATATTCATTACCAACAAAGTTATATACTATTCCTATTTTTATTTACATATAATTGTTAAACTATTTTAATTTTTATCAATGCCTATAAACCTTTCATCCTATTTTATCGATGCAGTAGAAAATTTTCGATAACTTACACGAGTCATTTTTTTTGACCTTTTACTTAATTTCGTGCTTAAATTAATCTCAATGCGTTATTTATTTATTTTCTCATTTTTGCTTTGCATCCTGTCATCCTCTGCACAATATTCGAATCCTCCAATCATTCGTACAGAACAGATCAATATTGCTAGAGATAGTTTCGGGGTGCCACATATTTTTGCACCGACCGATCCCGAAGTGGCGTATGGTCTTGCTTGGGCACATGCAGAAGATGATTTTGCAACCATGCAAATGTTGATTCTAACAGGAAAAGGAAAAGTAGCCACGCATTTAGGAAAAAAAGGAGCGCCGATTGACTTTGTCTTTGGTTTATTAAATACAAAAGCCACTGCAATTGCACAAATGAATCAGTTTGATCCCAAGTTCATTCAATTACTAAAAGGTTATTTGTTGGGATTAGAAGCTTACGCAAAAGCTCATCCTGATAAAGTTTTGAACAAACATGTATTTCCAATAACCATCGAAGAATATTTAGCTTCTGCTGCATTTTCTGTTGCGATTTTTTGTGGTGTTGATAAAGCCTTACCAAAAATTTTAAATGGTACGATTCCAAAATTAGAAGGATTTACAGGAGAAGGCAGCAATGCATTTGCGATCAATGCTAAGAAATCTACTTCGGATGAAACGATGTTAGTAATCAATGCACATCAGCCTATCGAAGGACCAACCGCATTTTATGAAGCACATCTACAAAGCGAAGAAGGCTGGAATATTTTAGGCGGATTGTTTCCAGGGGCGCCCATGATTTTTCATGGTGTGACGCCAAATTTGGCTTGGGCGCATACCGTTAATTTTCAAGATAAAATTGACATCTATCAATTAGAAACAAGCAAGTCGCATCCAGGCGAATATAAAGTAGATGGCAAATGGTTAAAATTAGAAAAGCGAAAAATTAAATTAAATATTAAAGGCATTCCTATTCCAATTTACAAAACAGCTTACCAGTCTATCTATGGTCCAACAGTAGCTACACCAAAAGGGGAATTCTTTTCCATGCGCTTACCGGCATTAATGGATGCAGGCGCATTGCAACAATGGTATGCCATGAATAAGGCGACCAATTTTACAAGTTTCAAAAAAGCGTTGGAGCAAAATCATTTGCCCATGTTTAATATTATGTATGCAGACAAAGCAGATACTATTTTTTATATCTCTAATGGTAAAATGCCTTATCGCAATAAAGACACAAGCTATCACTGGAATAGTACTTTGCCCGGAAATACAACAGCTACTTTATGGAATGAGTTTAAGCCTTTAAGCGCCTTGCCGCAAATGTTGAATCCAAAAAGTGGCTATTTATTCAATGCCAACCACTCACCTTTTTTAGCAAGTAGTGAATCAGATAATTTAAATCCAAAGGATTTTGATGTGAATGATGGCTATGAAACTTATCATGATAATAGAAGTCGACGCGCAAAAGATTTGATTGATCAATTAGATAAAATTAGTTACGAAGACATTAAGCGCATTAAGTTTGATCGTCAATTACCTAATCCAATTTTATTTCCATATGGCTTTACTGCCGATTCTATGTTTATGGTAGATGAAAATAAATATCCGCAGTTAGCATCCATCATCACCACTTTAAAAAACTGGGACCACAATGCTATTGCGGAAAGTAAGGGTGCGTTGATCTATAATTTAGCATATTACAATGTACCAGTGGTGATGGAAGGTCGCAAGAACGACAAGCTAACTATGGCCGAAGCGGTAAAGGTTTATCAAATCATTTACGATTTTTTACAAACCAATTATGGCAGAACAGATTTAACATTAGGAGATGTGCAAAGATTAGTGAGAGGAAAAGAAAACTGGCCACAAGGCGGTATGCCTGATGTATTGGCTGCAGTGATGTCTGAGCCTTTTGGAAAAGACAAAAGAAAAATGAATAGCGGAGATGCTTATATCAATTTTGTACGATTCCCTAAAAATGGTGGACTGCCGCTTATTGAATCTGTGAATACTTTTGGTGCAAGTTATAATGAAGGCGACAAACATTACAATGACCAAAGGGCCATGTATCAAGCACAACAATTAAAAAGGATGACTTTAGATAAAACAGAAGTGCTTCAAAAAGCAGTAAGACAGTATCATCCCGGAATGTAAACTTTTAATTCCCCCATAGAATTAAAAAATAGACATCCAATATGCTATTCATAAAAAAGCCCTCAATCACAATTGAGGGCTTTTTTATGTGCGTTTTAAATTATTGCTTTGATCTTCTTCTAGCTTCTTCAGCATCTTTGTAGATTCTGATCCAAGTTAAAGAGATATCGATGATGGCTAATAAAGGACCTAGTATAATCACCATCACCACTTCTAAGCCTGGTGAATAACCAATAACGCCATCTAAAGATATATTTTTAGAGCGCTTAAAGAGTTTGTACACACAGTAAATGGCCGATACGACCCAGATTCCAAAAAGAATATTCTTGTCCATAATTTTATTTTAGTGAATATAATATATTTTGTTTTATTTGCAATATATCAATGATGTTAATCATGAAAAAAAGTCTATTTTATATCACCCTATTGCTTTTGGTTGTATCAAATAAATTAATGGCACAGTGGCCTGCACCATTCAATACCATTTTACCAAGTATCCAAGATAGCGTTACTAAAAAAGTGCTAGCTAGTCCTAAAACATATAGATACCAGCTTGTTTATACACAAATTGATAGAGATCAAAACGGCATACCTCATTTTACAAATTATACATTATACGCTGATGCAGCTAATTACTTTAATCCTGCTTCGATGGTAAAAATGCCCCTTGCATTTTTAGCGATGGAGCAATTAAATGAATTGAACCAGGCTGGCGTAAATAAGTTTACAACAATGCAATTTGATAGTAATTATCAAAGACAAGTAGCCATGTATACCGATTCAAGTGCCCAAAATAAAAAACCATCTATCGCACATTTTGTTAAGCGTGCATTTTTAATTTCTGAAAATGATCCCTACAACCGATTGTATCAATTTATGGGTCAGGGTCCAACGAATCAAAAACTAATTGCAAAAGGATATACTAGCACAAAGATCACTAGACAGTTCATGGGCTATACAGAAGATCAAAATAGACATACCAATGGAATTAATTTTTTGGATGAAAAAGGAATACCAATTTTAAAACTTGCTCCTCAATATAATACAGACAGTTTTCAATTTGGTGCGCCCATTTTAATTGGTGATGCCCATTGGAATAGCAAGGACGAAGTGGTGCAGGCCCCTTTTGATTTTACACGCCATAATAATATTTCATTAATCGATATGCAAAAAATGTTGCAGGCGGTTATATTTCCATCGTCGGTACCAAAACAAAATAGATTCAATATCGCCGAAGCGGACAGGTTATTTTTATTACAGTATTTATCTCAGTATCCATCGGAAACCAATTACCCTAAGTATGATAGCGCACATTTTTATGATAGCTATGTGAAATTCTTTTTTCAAGACAGCACGCATGCCATGCCAAAGCATATCAGGGTTTTTAATAAAGTGGGCTGGGCTTATGGTTTCTTAACAGATGTGTCTTATGTATTGGATACAAAAAACAATATTGATTACATGCTTTCAGCCACTGTATATGTCAATAGTGATGGTGTGGTGAATGATTCAAAATATGACGAGGAAACTGTTGGCTTTCCTTTTTTAAATAAGATTGGTACTGCTTTTTATGAATATGAATTGAAGCGCCCTCGAAAGCATCAACCGAAATTGATCAATCAGGTGAAGCAATACGAAAAACGCAATCCAAAAGATACTAGGCCTAGCATTTTAAATGCGGACAACTAAGATCTATTGGATTGCGTCTCTATATTGAAGCAAGCACCTATTCTACCAAATGGCGCCCATGCCTAAATCCCACAATTGCTTGTTGAGTGCTGGTATGGCTACATTTTTTAAGTTAAGCCCTCTTGCTTTTAATTTCTCCCACTCAGCAGTGTATTCTTTTAATAAATCTAAATTGGGTTGATTCACTTGAGGAATATCACTCTCTGTTTGATTCATCATGAACATATAGTTCGCAGTAAATTTATTAGGGAAGTTTTCTACATCATCATAAGAAGTTGATTTTCTTTGAATCATATCCTCATCCCATGCTTTTAAATTTGCAATTAAGCTTGCTGCATTTTCTTTTAAGCTTGCATATTGAGTACCGCCATAGTTTGCGTCAGACTTTAATTTTTTAACCAATGCTTCGATATGCGTTGCATTGTCTTTTAGCTGATTCACCATTTGGTGCATTTCTGTGACAGTGCTTTCCATCAAACGCATCAAATCGTCATATTGTTGGTATTCACTTGCAGTCGTAGCAAAGTTTGGATTGGCTTCGATCAGGCCTGTTGTGCTGCCAATTAATTTGCCTCCCGCCATTAAACGAATGGTATACTTTCCAGGGATGGCTTTGTGGCCATTAAAACTACTTTCAATATATACATTTGGAATTGCAGTTGTTGTTGCATGGCGAAGATTCCAAACAAATCGATTCAACCCTTTTTCTTTACTTAATGTTGGATCTTTTCTTGGGGCGCCGTCATATCGCTTATAATTTTCGTCTGC
>CAIZLI010000067.1 GCA_903933765.1 uncultured Bacteroidota bacterium | reverse complement strand
GGGAATAGCTCCTGGTTTGAACAGGATTCCCTTTTAATCATTTGCATGAACCTAATCAAGCACAAACTTATTCTCTTTTAAAATAGCAGATGCATTTAATTATCAACCCCTTGTTGAAAACTCCCAATAAGTTGATATATTTATAATTAAGAAAAGTTTAAATATTTCATATGAGCACTAAAGCAAAACAAAGCATCAATTTTTTTAGCCTAACCATGATTGTGGTGAGCTTAGTGATTGGGATGGGTATTTTCAAAACCCCAGCCACCATTGCTGCGAAGTCTGGTACACCACTTATTTTTTTTAGTGCTTGGATCATTGGCGGTATCATTGCTTTATTTGGTGCATTAACCTATGCGGAAATTGGACAAAGATTGCCGGTGATGGGCGGATATTATAAAGTGTTTGCACATTGTTACCATCCGGGTGTTGGCTTTACAATTAATGTATTGATTTTAATTAGCAATGCTGCTTCATTAGCAGTGGTTGCATTAATAGGTGCTGATTATGTAAGTGATTTATTATTTGGAAGACCTTCTGGTACCTTATTCAATATTGGTGTGGCTTCATTTTCGGTCGGTTTATTTTATATCGTCAATTTGCTCGGATTAAAAACAAGTAGTAGAACACAGAACGTGTTGATGATTGTGAAAATTAGTTTGATTTTATTACTCATTACTTCTTTGTTTAAAGGTGTGAATGTAGCACCGCATGGATTCAATGATGGCAAAGTATATGTATATGATGGTACCAATGGGATGCTGCTTTTATTAGTGAGTTTGGTGTCGGTTTTCTTTACTTATGGTGGCTATCAACAAACCATCAATTTTGGTGCAGAAGTAAGTTCTGCTAAGACCATGCAAAGAGGCATTGTGATTGGCATTTTACTAGTTTTATTTTTATACTTAGCGATTAATTACACTTATGTACAAGTGATTGGTTTTGATAATATTAAAAATGCCAATGCCATTGGATCGCTTTTATTTGAAGCATGGTTTGGTAAACTTGGTGCAAAAGTATTTGACTTTGCGATGGTCTTAAGTGTACTCGCTTATGTGAATGTGATTTTAATGAGTAATCCAAGGGTGATGTTTGCAATGAGTGAGGATAAAGTATTGCCTGCGGTATTTCAAAAAAAGCATGCTAAAACGGATGCATTGGTTCCAGGATTGACTGTTTTTGCCATTGCCACGGTGTTGATCACATTTTTTGGTAAGGGGGTAGACGATGTTTTGAGTTTCAGTATTTTTTTAGATTGCTTGGGGATGAGTACCTCTGCAGCTACTTTATTCATATTAAGACGTAAGGCCCAAGGAGATGCAGCTGTCACTGGAGGATTAAAGCGTTGGACACCCATTTTTGCCGCCATTTTTGTAATGGCTTATGCTTTTGTGGCTGTCGCTGTGGTGATCGATAAGCCTTATTCTGCGCTCACTGCAGTTATTTTAGTGGCTATTGTATTGGTTTTATATCGCCTATTTTATTATAAAAAGACCTCCCAAATCTAGGGGAAGCCATTTATACCCACCCATAGCTGTTCAGCCAATTGAATGTCCGCTTGTCTAAAAATTAGACAACTCCTAAGGTTTGCATTACTTTTGTATTGTATAATAGGAATTTATAATTATCAATACAGACAATGAGATACATTTTTTCGTTTATTTTTCTTGGAATTACAATGTGCTTAACGGCACAGGCACCTTCACAATGGGATTTAAGAACTTGTGTGGAATACGCTATTAAGCATAATATTTCAGTTCAACAAGCTGATATACAAGCAAGATTGGCTAAACTTCAAGCAGATCAGGCTAAGGACAACCAATTACCTACCATGAGTGGATCTTCTGGTTTAGGGATGCGTTTAGGACGTTCTATTGACCCAGTGACCAATGCCTTCACCACAACACAATTTTTATACAATAATTTTGGCATGAATGGAGGTGTTCAAGTTTATAATAACAACAGATTAAGCAATACAGCTGCTGCAAGTAATTATAGTTGGTTGGCAAGTATCGCTGATCTTCAGACCGCGTCGAATGATATCTCTGTGAATGTGGCTACATTTTATTTACAAGTTTTATCTACCATCGAACAATCAGAAATAGCGAAAATTCAAATTGCACAAACAACAGAGCAATTGGCTGCCACTAAAAAGCGTGTAGAAGTTGGCTTGTTACCAGAAATTAACTTATTAGAATTAGAAACCCAATTGGCAAATGATAGCAGTAATTATATCACAGCCATCTCTAATGTGGAACAAAGTAAATTAAGTTTAAAAGCATTGTTGAATTTAGATGCTTCCGAAGCGTTTGATGTATATGTACAACCAGTAGATCAAATTAAATTACAAGCTTTTGCAGACTTGCAACCAGACTATGTATTTAATGTTGCAGAACAAAATCTTCCGAACATCAAAGCAGCTAACTTAAGAGTAAAGGCAGCTGAAAAAAATCAGCTTGTTGCTAAAGCAGGGTTCTATCCAACTTTAAGTTTTGGCTATTCATTAAGTTCCAATTTCTCCAATTCATTTAAATACATCAGTGGTGTTGAGCCTGCAGGTTTTAGTAATATTTCACCTACTAGTCCTTTTGTAACAGTGGGTTCTGCAAAATATTATGTGCAAAGTCCTTTGTACAATACCGTAACAGCTAACAGAGATTTTAGTAATATCTGGAAGGGATGGGGTAAGCAATTAGATAACAACTTTGGACAGAATTTTGGATTTCAGTTATCGATTCCAATTTTCAATGCCAATCAATCTAAATCAGCCTATCAGCAGTCAAAATTAAATTATCAGTCTGCTAGTTTACAACAAGAAAATACACAGAGAAAGTTAAAACAAGATATTTATGCAGCTTACACCAATGCGGTGGTTGCATTTAATAAATTGAACGCAAATCAAAAGGCAGTCACATCGGCAGAGAAGGCATATAGCTTTGCTACAAAGCGTTATGAATTAGGCTTATTGGGTACCATAGAATTGTTAAACAATCAAAATAATTTTTTAAAGGCTAAAGTAAATTATAAAGCAGCTCAATATGAGTATGTCTTTAGAATCAAATTACTTGAGTTTTATAAAGGAGAAGCACTTTCTCTTTAATCTTTTAATAGCAGCATAAAATAAATAAAATGAATAAGAAAATCATTTGGGGTATCGTAGTTTTTGTCGTACTAGTTGTAGTATTAGTGGGCCTTAAAAAAGCGGGGGTCATTGGTAAAGAAGAAGGTATCGAAGTGACCGTAGAGAAAGTGGAACTAAGAACGCTTACTGAGTCGGTGAATGCCAGTGGTAAAGTGTATCCCGAAATTGAAGTAAAAGTAAGTCCAGATATTTCTGGAGAGATTGTAAGCTTATTTGTTGAAGAAGGCGCGAAAGTGACGAAGGGGCAAGTTTTAGCTAAGATCTACGCAGACATCTACTCTTCTCAAAGAGATCAAGTAACTGCTTCTGTGAATCAGGTGAAAGCACAATATGAAAATGTCAAAGCAAATTTGAGTGGCTTAAAAAATGGCTACGAAAGTTCTAAAGCAGCTTACGAGCGTTACAAAAAATTATTTGCAGACAAGATTGTATCTAGAGCAGAATACGAGCAAGTAGAACAAACGTATCGTTCTGCAGAATCAAGCTACAATGCTGCTAAAGAGTCTATTAAGAGTGGAGAAGCGCAAGTACAAGGTGTGAAAGCACAATTGGCAAGAGCAGAGAAGGACTTAGCAAGAACGACAATTGTTTCTCCAATGGATGGTATCATTAGTTTGATGAATGTAAAAAAAGGAGAACGTGTGGTTGGAACTGCGCAAATGGCTGGTACCGAAATGATGCGTGTGGCTGATATGAAGAGTATAGAAGTAAGAGTAGATGTGGGTGAGAATGATATTACAAAAGTGAAATTAGGGGACACTGCATTGGTAGAAGTGGATGCGTATAACAATAGAAAGTTCAAAGGCATTGTATACAAGATTGCCAATCCAATCACTGCAGCCTCCGGCATCAGTTCAGCTGCAGAAGTAGCCAACTATAAAGTACATATCCGTTTATTAACAGATAGTTATGCAGACTTAATTCAAGAGAATGCTATTTTCCCTTTTAGACCAGGTATGACTGCGAGTGCAGATATTCAAACTAAGTCTAAAGTAAATGTGGTTTCTGTACCATTGAATGCAGTTACAACAAGAGACAGTGATGGTAAAGGAAAAGATACTAAAGTGTCTAGTACGACCAATAACAACACAGAGAAAGAACCTGCAAAAGAACAAGAATTAAATGAAGTGGTTTTTGTTTTACAAAAAGACAATAAGGTGAAAATGGTGAAGGTAAAAACAGATATTCAGGACTTAAACTTTATCGAAGTCGCTGGATTGAAAGTAGGAGACCAAGTGATCACAGGACCTTATAGTATCGTTAGCAAGACATTAAAAGATGGTTCTTTAGTAAAAGTAGTTACCAAAGAAAAGTTATTTGAGGAGAAATAAGGGGATTAGATATAAAATTGACCTTTAAAAAGGGGCGCATTTAAAAAATGCGCCCCTTTTTTTATGAATTTCTTATGTTTGTACAATGGAACAAAAGCGAATTGGTATCATTGGTAGTGGAAGTTGGGCTACAGCGATTGCAAAGATTGTAACAGAAAATGGCCACCATATTACTTGGTGCCTAAGACAACAATCCAATATTGATTATTTTGAAAAACGTAAGCACAATCCGCATTATTTAAGAAATGCATATTTTGATTTACAAAAAATCAGTTTTTCAACAGATATCAAATTGGTGGTGGCAGCTTCTGATATCATTATTGTGGCCGTCCCCTCTATCCACATTGAAACAACACTTGCATCTTTAGATGAACAAGACCTTAAAGATAAGTTAATCGTTTCGGCAGTGAAAGGTGTATTGCCAGTGCATAATATTTTATTGAATGATTGGCTTGCACAAAAATTTAATTTTCCACTTTCATCTTACTTTACCCTATTAGGACCAAGCCATGCAGAGGAAGTTGCAGCTGAACAATTGTCTTATTTGACTTTTTCTGGCTTAAATGAAATAGCAACAACAAATATTGCAAGTTATTTTAAATCAGAGTATATCAATACCATTGTCAATATGGATGTGATAGGGGTTCAATATGCTGGTGTGGCAAAAAATATTTACGCACTTGGTGCGGGTATCGCACATGGGTTGGAATATGGAGATAATTTTTTGAGTGTATTCATTGCAAATTGTGCCAATGAAATGCAAGTATTATTGAAAGAAATTGCCATTAAGGAATCGAGTGGAGCAGCATTGATGAATCACAATGCATCTGTTTATTTAGGTGATTTGCTAGTGACTTGTTATTCTTTACATAGTAGAAACAGAACTTTTGGAAATATGATTGGTAAAGGTTACTCTGTTAGGGCTGCAGAATTAGAACTGAATATGGTGGCAGAAGGTTACAATGCAAGTAAGTGTATCCATACCATGAATCAAAGCTTGAAAGTAAAGCTACCTATCATGGATGCGGTGTATCAAATATTATGGGAAGGAGCGGCGCCCGATCTTACTTTTAAGAACTTGGAGCAGATTCTAGTATAAAGAAATCTGAAGCAATGCCATCTGCAAGGAATTTAGCTTCGTCTTTTAAACTGTATTGATTGCCATTTTGATTAAAGATATTCCTAGGTTCCATTTCATTTATCATTGCAATACTATGTTCGTAATAGCGATTCCCAAATTTTGCTGCTATTAAATCAAGATCAAATCCTTCAATACGTCTTAAGCTCGTCATCATGTATTCATTGTAGCGATTGGCTTCTGTGAGCAATTCAATCTCGAAGTTTAATTGTCCTTGCGCTATGCTTTTAATATATAATGCATTGTTTGCAATATTCCACTGCCTTGAAATTGTATTGAATGAATGTGCCGATGGGCCAAGTCCAAGATAGGTTTCACCAGACCAGTAATGGCTATTGTGTTGACTTCTAAAACCAGGCTTTGCAAAATTTGAGATTTCATAATGCTCCAAACCCATCGTCTTTAATCTAGCACAAACGATTTCAAAATGTCTGGCCTGTTTTTCTGAATCTACATTTTCTATCTGTCCTTTTTCGATTTGTTTTTTTAAGGCAGTTTTTTCTTCTACCGTTAAAGCATAACAAGAGACATGTTTGATTTGGTAATGTGCTATCCAATCTAAGTCGGCCATCAATGCTTGGTCCGACAAACTAGGAGTACCATAAATTAAGTCAATGCTTAAATTATCAATGCCTGCATCTAAGGCCATTTGAATTGCAGCATGTGATTGTTCCACGGTATGTGCTCGATTCATCCATGTCAAAGCACTGGCTTGAAAACTTTGTATGCCAATACTTAGACGATTAATGCCTATCTTTTTCCATGCAGCTATTTTACTTGGATGCATGTCGTCTGGGTTGGCCTCTAATGTGCATTCAATTACATCGGCTATTTCAAAATGAGCATCAATTGCTGCAAGGATTTCTTTTAATTGTGCTTCCTCAAGAAGGGAAGGCGTTCCCCCGCCAAAATAGATGGTCTCAATTGGCTCCTTGATATAGCTTTTCTGAAGCGCAATTTCTTGAATGAGTGTATCTACAAATACTTGCATATCTGCAGTCTGTGTAGAAAAGTGAAAATTGCAGTAATGACAAGCTTTTTTGCAAAATGGAATATGTAGATAGATGCCTGCCATAAGTAGAATTACCAACAAAGCTAGGCATTGTTCTTTAAATCTGCATTAGTATACTTATTTTTGCAGCAGATGTTAGCCCTACTACAAAAATTTTCCTTGGCCTGCATTGGACTCTTTGTATTGTCCAGCTTTACCCTTGTGAAGCAAACAAATCAAAAAGATACTGGGTTGCTTGCAACTGATACAATTTCAATTGTACAAGATAGTTTATTGATTAAAGATACTTTATGGGTAAAGTATATGCCTGTCATACCCAAGACATTCATCCAAGCGGATGCTTGGTATTTGCAAACTATTCCAAGAGACCCCAAAGACAGTAGCTTTAATGTACTCAAATTGTACCTCAATTTCTTTACACAAAAAAAGAATGCGTATCAATTGTACAACCAAAAAACAACCTTATCTAATGCAGGGGATGTATTATATAAAATTGAACAAAAATTTGCTTTACCCGATAAGGATGTACTTTTTTATGCTGTCATTGGATTACTTTTTTTATATGGTTTTATTATTCAAATAGCACCACAATATATCGGAAAACTTTTTAGTCAGTTTAGTCAGTCCTCTCTTAGGATGTTGCAAAATAGAGAACAACTTTTACAAAATAGTTTGGCTTCATTTATTATGAATATTGGTTTTGTCATGAGTTTTTCTTTATTGGCGACATTGATTATTTTTAATGCGCATTTATTACCCATTCAGTTTTGGGAAGGTTTTTTATATATGTGTTTATTCTTTTTGGGATTGTATGTTGGGAAGTTCATTTGTTTAACCATTGCAGGTTATATTTTCAACACCATTGAACTTGTTCAAACCTATATATTTGTAATTTTCATGATCAATAAGGTTTTAGGTATCCTGTTCATACCTTTCATTGGCATCTTGGCATTCGCAAGGCCGGTCTTGCATCCTTTTGCAATATGGGGGGCAGGCTTTTTAATGGCCCTTTTGATCCTATATAGGTATCTATTTTCATTAACATCTGTTAGGAACAAATTACATGTCTCTTCCTTTCATTTTTTTCTTTACCTTTGTGCTTTCGAAATAATACCACTATTGATTCTATACAAATTGATAGTGCAGTATTTTGGAGGAACTTACTAAAGTAGAAAGTTTAAAATGGCAAAAGAAATGAGTG
>CAIZLI010000066.1 GCA_903933765.1 uncultured Bacteroidota bacterium | reverse complement strand
TGGGTAATAATTCTAATATTGGTCCTTATAATTATATTGGTTGTTCTGGTAAAATCACGATTGGAAACAATGTGATGCTCGCGCCTCGTGTAAGTATTTATGCAGAGAACCATGTATTTGATAATCCTAATATCACCATTAAAGCACAAGGCGTTACTAAAAGTGCAGTAGTGATTGAAGATGATTGTTGGATAGCAGCCAATGTGGTGATTCTTGCAGGCGTGACAATTGGTAAAGGATCCGTTGTTGCAGCTGGTAGTGTGGTGAACGAAGATGTGCCTGCATTTTCGGTTGTTGCGGGGGTGCCTGCTCGTGTGATTAAATCTCGTTTAGGCTAATGCGCATTTTATTTTTACATAGTTCATCTGATGTATATGGCGCCAGTAAAATATTTTTACAAACCGTATCCATTGCACAAAAAAATGGGCATACTGTAGTAGTGGCACTTTCTAATAAAGGCAGCCTTGAAGATAGTTTTAAAGCGATGGGGGTGGAAGTGCATATTGTGAATCTTGGTATTATTCGTCGTCAATATTTTAACCTTGCTGGTATCATCAATCGTTTTCAAAAATGGCGAAATGCTGTTGGTGTTTTAAAAACAATCATTCAGTCTCATCAAATTGATACCATCTATTCTAATACTGCTGCAGTAGTAATTGGTGGTTATGTTGCACGCCGTAATGGCTTAAAACATATTTGGCATATTCACGAGATTATTGAAAAGCCTTTTTTCTTACATCGTTTTTTGGCTTGGCGTTTTCGCGCAACTGCAGATGAATTAATAGTTGTTTCTAAAGCAGTCGAAAATCATTGGCAGGATGCTTTGCCTGCAAATAAAATCACACAGATTTATAATGGTATTGAACCCATTCAAGTTTCCAGCGCACCTGATTTTAAAACAACCTTACATATTCCTGTAGATGCTTTAGTCATAGGGATGGCAGCAAGAATTCATTATTGGAAAGGACAATCCTATTTTGTAGAGATTGCACGTGCAATGCTATCAAAAATTAATAGCCCATCTAATTCTTCTAGTCAACAAAATGATGATGCAATAAATCAACATCAAGAGATTCACCCTCTGTATTTTTTAATTGCCGGTGATCCCTTCCCTGGTTATGAATATTTATTAGATGAATTACATGCGCAATTAAAAGATCCTATTTTTGAAGGCCGTGTTTTTTATGTTGGCTTAGTCAAAGAAATGGATGTCTTTTATCGCTCGATTGATGTACTTATTTTACCATCTCAACAACCAGATCCCTTACCTACTGTGATTTTAGAAGCCATGCAATACGGCATTCCAGTGGCAGCCACTGCGCAAGGTGGTGCATTAGAAATGGTGAAAGAAAATGAAACAGGTATTTTCATTCCATTAGACAATGCAATATTGGCTGCTGAAAAAATACATGCTATCTTGCCTGCATCTACTCGTCATCAAATGGGCGCAGCGGGTAAAGAAAGAGTGGCCACTTATTTTAGTCAAGCTGCTTTTGAAAAAAACATGAAAGCAGTTTTTGAAAAATAACCATGCAGCAAAACTTGAACCATATAGAATCAAATAATATTTCCAAAGTGGCAATGGATACTTCAGTCTTAAAGTTAGCAATCATTGGATCGCGTGGTTATCCCTATGTGTATAGTGGCTATGAAACTTTGGTGAAAGCATTGGTGGAAATACTACCTGCAAAAGGCGTAGAGATCACCGTATATTGTCATGCGCATTTATTTCCAGAAAAACCAACGCATGTCAATGGCATTCGTTTGGTCTATATCCCAACACTTCCTTTTAAATCCTTAGCACAACCCATCCATTCCTTTCTTGCTTTTTGGCATATGGTATTTACCAAAGTGGATGTAGCATTGGTTTTGAATGTAAGCAATGGTCCTTTTGGTTTGATTGCTCGACTTTTTGGCAAACCCACGATGATGAATGTGGATGGCCTGGAATGGTTACGTCCTAAATGGAAAGGATTTGGTGGCGTCTATTTTAAATGGGCGGCTAAAATGGCGGTGCGTTTTATGGACTTATTGATTACAGATGCCGATGCGATGCAAGCCATCTACCTAAAAGAATTTGGTGCTAAATCGGTGGTCATCACTTATGGTGCCGAAACGAGTGCAGGCGCTGACTTCCCATTTTTAGCTGAATGGAACTTGTCAGAAAGGGATTATTATTTAATTGTAGGCAGGATGATCCCCGATAACAATGCGGATATTTTGATTGAAGGCTTTATCCAATCCAACAGCACTAAAAAACTAGTGATTGTAGGGGATGTGCCTTACAAAGACGCTTATGCCGATAAAATTAGAAGCTACCAAGACCCGCGTTTGGTCTTTACTGGCTATGTCCGCAGTCCTGAAACCCTAGCTTCGCTCTATAAATACTGTTATGCCTACCTCCATGGGCATGAATTTGGGGGCACCAACCCTACATTGCTCAAAGCCATGGCCAATGGTTGTGCGATTGCCGCTTTAGACACCATTTTTAGTCGTGAAGTGCTTCAAAATGACCAATTTGGCTCCTATTTCTCTAAATCCCCCGCCGATTGTACCCGCTGGTTTAACTGGGCCGAATCGCATTCCATTGATATTGAGGCCAAAAGGGCCATCATGCACCAAGGAATAACCGAAAAATATACTTGGGAAACGGTCTCCGATTTATACCTTTATCATCTCAAATCTTTGGCGAATAAAAAATAGAGGTGCATGCATTGGAAACAGCGTTATTATAAAAAGAACTTAATTGGCATTGACGCCTTGAGTTTGGTTTTATCGCTTTTCACAGCCATCTATATCAAGCACCAAGCTTTTATCTTCCCTTCCTCTCTCACTGATTTTTTATTTTTTGGTTTATTGATGGGCATTTGGTTTTTAGCTGCCCATGAATGTCGTTTATACCGTAACCGTATTTATAAAAAATTCCCCGAGGAAATTTTATTTAATTTCTATGCCAACGCCTTATTTGTAATTTTATTAAGTGCGTTTTTATTTTTAACTAAATCGACCTATGCGAATTTATTTCGTTTTAGCATTTTAGTGAGTTTGCATTTTTCCATTTCGATTCTTGCAAAATATTATATCCGTAAAAAACAACACCTTGCTTTTGAAGGCGGTGCACTAAACGACGCAGTAATTATTGTTGGTTATAATAAAACGGCAATTGAGTTTTTTAAAACATTGAAGCAGCATGTTTATTATGGCTATAAATGCGTGGGCTTTATTCATGACGAAGACCCGCATAGTCAAGACAATGCAGAGGGCATCCAATTTTTAGGAAAGATCCGTGATTTAGAAAATGCTTTAAAGGCGCAACATATAGACGAGGTAATTATTGCCATGCCTAGTGAAAAATCCTGGGAGATTCGTTACTGTGCCGAAATTTGTGATCAACTAAACGTGCGTGTTCGTTTGATGCCTGCGCTTCAGGACTTAACCACTAAGTCCGAAGAGATGGACAATCTTGGTTTGTTATCGGTGATCAATTTAAATGAACTGCCTTTAGATAAATGGGAGAATAAGTTTTTCAAAATATTATTCGATAAATTATTCGCAG
>CAIZLI010000065.1 GCA_903933765.1 uncultured Bacteroidota bacterium | reverse complement strand
TTTTTCAACCCTTTCTTTCATTTCCGCCGCGGCCTTGTTGGTAAATGTTAGTGCTAGAATATTAAACGAGTCCACGCCACTATGCATCAAGTGCGCAATACGGGAAGTCAATACTTTTGTTTTTCCACTTCCTGCGCCGGCAATAATCATCAAGGGGCCTTTAAGATGAAGCACGGCCTCTCTTTGTTGTTCATTTAAACCGTTCAAATACGCTTGTTGCATCCTGCGAAGATACGGCTACTTGCTGCAATTATAAAGCAAGTGGAAAACTAAAAACAAATTAAAAAAACGATGCTATAAAAAAGGGCACCCGTTGCTGGGTGCCCCTGAAAAAATATTGATAGAATGTTCAATCCATCTTTAAAAGAATAAAGACAATTTAAACGACTATTTGTTTTCTAATAATTTAAAGAACTGATCTAATTGAGGTAAGATCACAATTCTTGTTCTTCTGTTTTTTGCTCTGTTTTCTGCGTTATCATTGCCCACCACTGGTGCATATTCACCTCTACCTGCTGCAGTCATACGTTTAGGATCTAAACCATAAGTATCTTGTAAAATTCGCACTACTGTCGTTGCACGCTTTACAGATAAATCCCAGTTATCTTCTAATACAGAACCATTGTCTAATAATTGTTGAGAATCTGTATGACCTTCTACCATAAATTCAATAGATGGTTGCGCTGCCAATACTTTAGCGACTTTACCTAACACAGACTTAGCTTTGTCTGTGATATTAAAGCTTCCGCTTTTGAATAATAATTTATCAGAAATATCAACGTAGACTACACCCTTATCTACTTTCACGTTTACATCTTCATCGTTTAAGTCACCTAATACGCCTTTCAAGTTCATCACCAAGTTCATGTTGATTGAATCTTTACGCGCCATTGAACTTTGTAAGCCTTGAATGTAAAGATCTTTTGATCCAATATTCTCTAAAGACTTTTTGATGCTTTCTGCTTGTGCACCTGTTACAACGGACATGTCCTTCAGTTGACTTAAGACCACATTGTTATTTTCTTTTAAAAAGTCGATTTGCTTATTTAAATCAGCAACTTGATTTTCTAAAGCTTTTCTTTCAGCTGCAATTTTATCAGCATCATTTTTTGCTTTTGAAGTTGCGTCTTGTGCATCGCGGTATTTACTTTGAAGGTCTGCATATGCGCCGTTTAATTGACCATATTTAGCTTCTGCTTCTTGTAATTTTTTAGGGCTAACGCAAGAGAAAGCACCTAAGCTAATTAGAGCAAGCGCTAAAAAAATTTTACTTTTCATGTTAAGTCTGTTTTTATAAATGAATAATCAAGTTATTGCTGTGACAAAAATAGGAAACTACGGCATAGGAATAAAACAAAAATGAAAAATCACTTGTTTTTAACAAACTATATCGTCTGTGATGCCATATTCGGGAACATAGCCCTCAAATTGTTTAAAAAAATTGACAATAAAGCGTAAATCGGCGGATTCGTCATTGCTTGTAAAGAAAGGGTCTGCAAACACCACGCGTCTTTTGCCAAAATCAAAGCCCGCCATCAAAATAGGCACCCCTGCGTTTTTAGCAATATGGTAAAAGCCTGTTTTGAATTTAAGCACTTTGGTCCTTGTGCCTTCTGGGGAAAGCGCAATATGAAAGCGTTCATTTTGGCGATAAAGGGCCACCACTTGTTCTACCATATTGCTCTTTTTGTGTCGATCCACCGGATGCCCACCTAAAAGCCTAAAAAACCAACCAGTAATGGGGTTAAAAAGCTCTTTTTTACCCAAAAACTGCACAAATTCAAAATGCATTTTTTTGCGTACCGCCAAACCAAGAAAAAAATCCACACTATGGGTATGCGGTCCGGCAATGATTACAGACTGCTTTAGGTCATAAGGAAAATTACCTTCTGTTCTCCATCCCCTCACTGTAAAAAACCACCACGCTAAAAATCGTTGTAACATATAATTAAATTAAAGATGCATGAATAGACCTGCGTTTTGAATAGGATTTACCCCTGGAGCTTCCAGCTTTTCAATTTTTAATTTTGGAATCGCAGCGGTTTCAATATTTTTTAAGTAGACCTTATCATAATATTTTAATAAAATAGTAAAAGCAGCTTCGATATTATTTTCAACCAAACAATTGACCGCCGTTTTTGTCTCTAATCCCCCCAATCTTTTTTGAATTCTTAAAGTGGCTGCAATTAAATCAGTTACCGCAAACTTGCCATAAGCTGCTACAATAAATTGCAAACGCGCTTCAAAAGGGATATCAATAAAATAGCAAATACTGTTTCTAATATTTTTAAAAAAATTAACTGGCAACATATTGGTTCCAATTCTTTGGCTTTCGTCTTCTATCCAAAAATAAGGATGTGCATTACTAGCATGAAACAATGCGCCCGCTAATTTATTTTCAAATTGTTCTTGACTTGCTTGTTCGTGTTGTCCAAGTGCACCAAATGCAGAGCCTTTATGATTGGCTAATCCTTCCAAATCAATAACAGGGATTTTACTTTTTTGTAGTTGTAATAATATTTCTGTTTTACCCGATCCTGTATATCCACCCAATACTTTCATGGAATAATTTTTTTCGAACTGCGCTAAAACCCAATTGCGGTAAGCTTTGTAGCCGCCCGAAAGTTGTTCAATTTTAAAACCATATAAATCCAATAACCAAGCAACGGCAGCGCTTCGCATGCCACCTCTCCAACAGTGTACTAAAATAGTCGGTTTGTTTCCATTTGTTTTTTCGTAGAGCGCTACCCATCCTTCTACCTGCTCAATCATGTTTGGCATCTTGTTACCAAAAAAAGGAAGACCTAATTTAATGGCAGCTTCTCTGCTTTGTTGTTTATAAGTCGTGCCAATTTCTGCGCGTTCTTCGTTGGTGAAAAGCGGCAATGAAAAAGCATTTGGGATATGAGCATGTGCATACTCATCAGGACTTCGAACATCAATGATTAAGTAGTTGGATAAATTTTCAAAAATCCCTTCTCCTGTTTTCTGTACACCCATACTACAAATTTACTTGCTTTAATGTTGCTTCCAATGCTTCTTTTGTAAAGGGGATAAAAGGAATGGGTTGGTAATTAAAATTGTCCGCTGCTTTTAAGGCTGTTTCAAGATGAAATTCGGTTTGATCATAGGCAATTGCCCAACCTTTTGCTTGCCATCTTTTGGCTAAGTAGATTTGTTCTGTTTGTCCAGGCGTGGGTACTAAAATCAATGGCTTATTCAATGGAATCAGTTCCATTAAGCTCGTATACCCTCCACGACTAATGATATATTTTGCATTTTCAATCGCTTTGACCAATGCCGGACCTCCTAGATGTGGCACAATGGATCCTTTAGCAGAATCAGCCTGGTTATGGGCTTGGTCGGCTGTTCCCGCAATGAGTTTAAAAGGTTGATGGAGCCCATTGCCTTCTACCCATAAAATTTCCTGAAAAATGCTTCTTTGGGGTTCTGGTCCAGATAGGATGCCTATAAATACGTCGGTTGGCTGCTGCTCATTGAGTGGATTACTAGCATAGGCCTTTAACCTAGACAGGCAATTCATATACCAAACCCGCACCGATGGTTTCCATATTGGATTCCCTAAAATACCAGCAAGGCTTTGTTCCCCTTGCATATCGGGCACCCATACCATGGTATAAAATAGTTTAAACCAGGTATACTGCATCCATTGCAACAAATTGGTAGACCAGCTAAAAGGGGTTTGAAGGTTCAACTGATGTGTTATAAAAACCGAAGGTGTTTTTAAGTGAAAAAAACCAAGACGGTTATCAGAAATGATCAAGTCAAAATCTTGGTGTCGATTTGTTTTATGTAACCACCAAAACTCTTTAAAGATGTTGTACAAAATGCGTGGAACCTGCACCAACATTTTTAATGCAAACCCTGCTGCGTTTTTGGAATAACGAATACCATATCCTTTTAATCTAAGGAAAGTCAAATTGGGAAAGGCTTCTCTTAAAATAATTGCATGCGGTCCGTCTGTAGCAATCGTTACATGATAGCCAAGTTCAAGCAAAGCAGTAATCACTGGGATGCATCTAGTTGCATGACCAAGTCCCCAATCTAAGGGCGCAATGAGTACTTTTTTTTGTTGCATGAATTATGAAATCTTATTCAAATATACTTGTAAAAAATTGTAGTTTTGTATCCATGTTAAGAAGCCATATATATCTTGCGAGCAATGATGTTTTAAAAAAACAAAAGCAATTGATTTTATTGTTGGAAATACATGCCATGTTGTTTCAGATCGAACAAGTAGAACAGTTTTATCAAAATATCGAAGTGATTGATTTAAATAAAAGAAAAATCATCCAAAAGCCGCATTTAGTAAAGCGCAGTTTAAAAGACAATCCAGAAAAGCCCTTTGTCTTTGCTTACCATAAAAATTAGTTGAATTACCCTATCTTTAAGAGGACGATTATAACAGATTGTTTTCATTAAAAGAAATAGGCATGTCATTTATCACAAAAGAAAAATCAGTAGCGCTCTATGCTGCCTTGGTTTCCTTTGGAACTTATGTTTTTATATTTGGATTTAGAAAATCATTTACAGTTTGCACTTTTGAGGGGATGACTTTTGGACCCATTGCATTTAAAACAGCCATGGTCATTAGTCAGATGTTGGGTTATTTGATGGCGAAATTTTATGGCATTAAATTTATTTCGGGTCTAGAAAAAAAGAACAGGTATAAAATTATTTTTTTACTAACGGGTATTGCATGGGCAGCTTGGTTATTGTTTGCGATTGTGCCGGCACCCTATAGTATCTTGTTTTTATTCATCAATGGTTTTCCACTAGGTATGTTATGGGGCGTGGTCTTCTCTTATGTAGAAGGTAGACGTAGCACCGATTTTATAGGCGCTGCACTCGCGGTAAGTTTTATTTTTTCTGCAGGATGGGTGAAGTCGGTTGGTGCATGGTTGATGCTAAACTTTCATATCACTGAAACCTGGGTGCCTTTTTGTACCGGATTGGTTTTTGCATTGCCATTGGTATTATGCGTGTGGGGTCTGGAGAAAGTGCCACCACCCTCTATAGAAGATGAAGCCTTGAGGGCAAAAAGAATTCCGATGACATCAGCAGATCGAAAATTAATTTTAAAACAATATTTACCAGGCGTTGTTGCTTTTGTAGCGATCTATTTATTTGCCACAATATTTAGAGATATTCGAGATAATTTTTCGGCCGATATGTGGAAGGAGATGGGCTATGCAGCAAAACCGTCTACTTTTTCTGAAACAGAAATTCCCATCACTATTTTTATTTTAATCTTAATAGGCGCAGTTGTTGCTGTAAAAAATAGTTTTAAAGCTTTCATGATTGCGCATGTATTTATTTTAATTGGTTTTGTGGTAGCTGGACTGTCAACTTATTTTTTCACACAAAAATTATTGGATCCATTTTGGTGGATGCTTTTGGTGGGCCTAGGATTATACCTTGTGTACATTCCTTTTAATTCAATTTATTTTGATCGATTAATTGCAGCCTACTCCATTAAAGGCAATGCTGGCTTCTTTATTTATTTAGCAGATTCAATTGGATACGTAGGAAGCGTGACGGTGATGTTGGTAAAAGAGGGCATGACTTTAGAGATAGAATGGACCAGCTTCTTTGCACAGAGTGTCATGATTTTATCTTTTGTAGGACTCTTTATAACCGCTTACGCCATGTATTATTTTGCATCAAAGTCAAGGATGACGCCATTGATACAATAACGCAAACCTGTTGGAGGAGGACCATCTTCAAATACATGCCCTAAATGTGCTTTGCACTTACCGCATTGTACTTCGGTTCTTTTCATTCCATGGGTATTATCAGGGGTATAGATAATGGATTGTTTTGTAAGAGGCTCGTAAAAACTAGGCCAGCCACAACCGCTATCAAATTTAGTATCACTTTTAAATAATGAATTACCACATGCTTTACAATGATAAGTGCCAATGGCCTTAGACGTTTCAAATGCACTTGTAAACGGACGTTCTGTTCCTTTTTCTCTTGCAATTGCGTAGACCTCGGGGCTTAAGATCTGCTTCCATACGCTATCTGGTACAATTACAGCTTCCTTACTTGTTCTAGAATAAAAGGTATTTTCTTTTGTTGGCATGGCATTGGATTTATTGGATTGTTTTGTGGACGTCTGAGCGCAAGCGGTTTGGCTCATCAAAAGGCAAAAACAAAGTATTTTGTACATGGTATTGATTTCTGTGTAAAATACTAACAAGTATTCAGATAATTTGTTGAGTAATTTACAATCTTAGGTTAAAAAAATTTACCCGAGTTTGTTATCTTTGTAGCCTATCAACACAATCCCATGTTCAATTTAATCCTATTTGGTCCTCCAGGAAGTGGTAAAGGCACACAAAGTGAAAACATTATCGCGGCTTATGGTTTGCAACATTTATCTACAGGTAATTTATTACGTAGTGAAATTGCAGGTCAAACTACATTAGGATTGGAAGCAAAGAGATTAATGGACCAAGGACAATTGGTGCCAGACGAAGTGGTGATAGGGATGGTGGATAATTTTATGAATGCACATCCAGGTGCAAAAGGATTTTTGTTCGATGGCTTTCCAAGAACAACTGCACAATGTGTTGCATTAGATGCTTTGTTGGAAAAAAAATCAAATGAGATCAATGTGGTACTTGCACTAGAAGTAAGCGAAGAAGAATTGGTGAAAAGATTATTAGGAAGAGGTTTAACATCTGGTAGATCAGACGATACCAACGAAACCATTATCCGTGCTAGAATCCAAGAATACAATGATAAGACGACTGCAGTTGCAACTTATTACGCACAATTTAATAAAGTGGTTTCAGTGAAAGGTGAAGGCACTGTGGAATCAATCTATGCAGATTTAAAAGCAGAGATCGATTCAAGAATTTAGATATTCAATCCGCCGCAGGCGCTAATCACTTGTCCAGTTACATAACTACTCATATCACTCGCTAAGAACAAAGTGGTGTTGGCAATTTCATCTGCCTTGCCAAAACGACCCAAAGGAATCTTATCTAAAAACGCTTTCCCTGCTTCGCCTTCATTTAAATAATGTGTCATATCTGTTTCAATGAAACCTGGCGCAATTGCATTGCAACGAATATTACGACTACCCACTTCTGCTGCAATCGATTTTGTAAATCCAATGATACCTGCTTTACTTGCTGCATAACTACTCTGACCTGCATTACCGCGAATACCAATAATAGAACTCATATTGATAATGCTACCACTGCGTGCTTTCATCATTGGACGAATCACTTGCTTGGTCATATTAAACACACTCTTTAAGTTTGTTTCCATCACATCGTCCCATTGTTCTGCGGTCATGCGCAATAACAAATTGTCTTTGGAGATTCCTGCATTGTTGACACAAATATCTACTGTGCCAAATGTAGCAACGACATCATTTACAAATGTTTCACATGCTGCAAAATCTCCCGCATTGGCTTGATATGCTTTTGCTTTAACACCTAATTTTTCTATTTCAGCAACTAGCTGGTTTGCCTTGTCAGCACTGCTATCGCTCACATAGGTGAATGCGACATGAGCACCTTGCTCTGCTAATTTTAAAGCGATGGCAGCACCAATACCTCTTGCTGCTCCTGTTACAATGGCTACTTTTCCTGCTAATAATTTCATTGTTTTCTATTTTTAATAAACCAATAAGTATGCATTAATACAATACTAATATGCACAAATATAATAGGATTCTCCTTTTTTATGAGCCTTCCTGATGAATCAATTTCAATTCCTCTAAAAATTTACGCTCATTGGACAGTCTTGGTATCTTATGTTGTCCACCTAATTTACCTTTTCTTTTCAACCATTCGTGAAAACAATCTTTTTTAACTGCAGTGATTTGTGGTAAACCTAGCGCAATGTCTTTATATCTTTTTGCTTCATAATCGCTATTCACAGCTTGTAAATTTTGATCTAATGCCACAGCGAATGCATGCATGTCTGTGGGTGCGATTTCAAACTCAATCAACCACTCGTGCGCGCCTGAGCCATTGTCCGACATATAGATTGGCGCTGCAGTGTATTCTTTCATCACCACATTGAAACTAGTACAGGTTTCGCTAATGGCTTTATCACTATTGTCTGCAATCAATTCTTCTCCAAAAGCATTGATATATTGTTTTAATCGGCCACTTACTTTAATTCTAAAAGGGTTGAGCGTCACAAACTGTACCGTGTCGCCTACAAGATAACGCCAGAGCCCACCATTCGTACTAATGACAATGCCATAATTTTTTCCTATTTCAACTTTATCTAATCCAATGGTCAAAGGATTTTCTTTTCCGGATTCTTCCACCGGCATGAATTCATAAAAAATGCCATGGTCTAAAAACAGTAACATCCCTTCTTCATCTAATCGATCCTGTGCTGCAAAAAAACCTTCACTCGCATTGTAGATC
>CAIZLI010000064.1 GCA_903933765.1 uncultured Bacteroidota bacterium | reverse complement strand
TAAGTCGTGTGTGCCACCAAGGATATCATATTTCATCGTTGTACCAGTTCCTAAAGCTGCACCTTCTGCCGCCTTCACGACTCTATCAAAAATTTCTACGACTTCTTTTCTTCTTGGATGACGCACATAGTAATACACTTCTGCAAAATCAGGAATCACATTTGGCGCTTTACCACCATTGGTGATCACGTAATGAATTCTAGTTTCTTGAGGAATATGTTCACGCATCATGTTCACCATATTGTTCATTGCTTCTACCGCATCTAATGCAGATCTTCCTTGGTCTGGTGCAGCGGCAGCATGTGCAGAAATACCATAAAATTTAAACTTAGCCGATTTGTTCGCCAAAGCACTCGTAGTCGTGATTGCATTTACATCATCAGGATGCCAGTGAATCACTGCGTCTAAGTTGTTGAACAAACCTTCGCGTACTAAAAATACTTTACCACTTCCTCCTTCTTCTGCAGGTGTACCATACACTTTAATGGTACCCTTTAATTTACCAGCAGCAATTAAATCTTTAATGGCAATACCAGCAGATACGCTCGCCGTGCCAAACAAATGGTGACCACAAGCATGACCAGCATTTTTTCCTGCAATCGGATCCCTTTCTGCTGATGCAGATTGATTGATACCAGGTAAGGCATCATACTCTGCTAAAATACCAATGGCAGGACTACCTGTGCCATAGGTCGCCACAAATGCAGTTGGGATGCCCGCTACGCCCGTTTCAACGGTAAAGCCAGCATCTCTTAAATGTTGAATATGCAGTGCAGCACTCTTTACTTCTTTGTAACCTACTTCTGCAAAATCCCAAATTTGCAAAGCTGTTTTTTTGTCTGCATCGTAAGCATTATTTAATGTATTGATGGCAGTTTCTTTGTTGGCATTGATTTGAGCAGTGGCAGGATCCACTTTCGCTTTCTTTTGGGCCCAAGCACCAAAGGATAAAAATAGCATTGCTCCAAGAAATAATTTTTTCATCTTGTCGTTTTTAAAGCATTATAAAAATAAGTCGGTATATAAATGTCCTCCAGGTACTACTGAATAATGTGATAGGTCTGTGATGCCCTCTGCAGCTAAAACGCCTTCGTCAATAAATGTTTGACCAGTATAGACCAATGGTTTTTTAGTAACAATAGCATAAGCAGCATCTGCAAGGATGGCCGGTGTACGACTCATGTTCGCAAGTGCCTCACCGCCTAATAAATTTCTGACAGCAGCAGTATCAATGGTCGTGCGAGGCCATAAAGCGTTCACAGAAATTTGATCTTCTTTAAACTCTTCTGCCCATCCAAGTGTCATCATACTCATATTGTATTTAGTAATGGTATAAGCCACATGTGGGCCTAACCATTTTGGATCTAAATTAATTGGAGGAGATAAAGTTAAAATATGTGCATGGGTAGATTTTCTTAAATAAGGTAACGCATGTTGTACGACTAAAAAAGTACCACGTACATTGATGCTTTGCATCAAATCAAATCTTTTACTTGGGGTATGTTCTGTATCTGTTAATTGAATCGCAGAAGCGTTGTTAATTAAAATATCAATGCCGCCAAATTTATCTACTGTTTGTTGAATTGCATTTGCAATCTGTGCTTCGTCTCGAATGTCTACCTGCACCGCTAAAGCACTAACACCCAATGCTTCTACTTCTGCAGCAGCAGAATAAATGGTGCCACCTAAACGTGGATCCTCCTCTACCGACTTCGCCGCAATTACAATATTGGCGCCAGCTGCAGCTAATTTAAGTGCAATGGCTTTGCCAATCCCCCTGCTCCCGCCAGTTATAAAAACTGTTTTTCCTAGAAGTGTTTTGTCAGACATTTTATTTGTATTTAAAGAATTTTTGAATGAATTGATGAATAAAATTATTTTGAAATAAACCCTTGTATCAGTGCAGCCGTTTCCGCACAGGCGGTATCCAATACTTCATTTTTGACGACAGCCTTAAATTGATTGCTAAAACTAATTTCATAAGCTGCTTTATCCAATCGCATTTGCATTTTTTCTGCAGACTCTGTATTTCTTTTTGCAAGTCGCTCTTTTAATACTTCGATTGATGGCGGTAGAATAAAAATAGAGAATGCTTGATCTCCTAATTGTTTTTGTATGGCAATCGCACCCTTCACATCAATATCCAATACAGGCATTTTACCTTCGGACCAAATGCGTCCTAATTCAGATTTTAAGGTCCCATAATATAATCCTTCATACACCATTTCGTATTCTAAAAAATCATCTTGGCGAATATGCGCTTCAAAATCTGTTGAACTAATAAAATGATAGTCAACCCCATCTTGCTCCGCTCCTCTTGGCGCCCTTGTGGTGGCAGAAACCGAAAAAGCCAGCTGAGGATAATTCGCCAATAAAAATTTAGTGATCGAGGTTTTTCCAGCACCAGATGGCGCCGTCAAAATGATGACTTTTTTGTGTTGTTCAGACATGGGACTAAATTAAGCAAATACCATCTAAATAAATCATAATAAATAAGAAATAGAAAGCCTAAATAGGTTGTATATTTAAAGGACATTTTAAACATCCACATCTTATATTTATTTAATAATCGATTTTATGCAAAAACAACTTTTTACTTATTTGTTGCTCGCAATGTCTGTATTTGCGATTGCGCAGAAACCAACAGAAGAGGGAGCGACTAAAACCGCGGCTTTCAACAGAGCCCTTAGCTTAGATCAGAAATCCGAAAAGACCGGTGAAGTGACTATTAAAGGACAAAAAGTACCTTATAAAGTAACAGCAAGTACACAACCTGTATGGGACGAAGAAGGAAAAGCCATTGCAGGTTTGTTTTATGTGTACTATGAGCGCACCGATGTAAGTAATAAAGAAACAAGACCCTTGGTGATTTCATTCAATGGCGGACCAGGCACGGCTAGTGTTTGGATGCACTTGGGATATACAGGACCAAAAAAATTAAAAATTGACGACGAAGGCTATCCAATTCAACCTTATGGATTCGAAGACAATCCTCAGTCATTATTAGATGTAGCAGATATTGTTTATGTAGACCCAGTGAACACAGGCTTTTCTAGAATTTTAGATAAGGCCACACCAGGCTCAAAGTTTTTTGGTGTCACTGCAGACATTAAATATTTAGCAGACTGGATCAACACATTTGTTGGAAGACAAAAAAGATGGGCTTCTCCTAAATTTTTAATTGGAGAAAGTTATGGCACTAATCGTGT
>CAIZLI010000063.1 GCA_903933765.1 uncultured Bacteroidota bacterium | reverse complement strand
GTAGCAATTTGTTGCATCATTTTTTGAATGGCACCCACTTTTACTACATTGTCCTGATTAGCTTCATCCTTATAATAATACAATGCCAAAGTAGGTTGATGAATTTGCTTAAATGTAGTTTCTGTCATCGTTGCTTCTAATAAATGCTGCAAAGCAACAACGGCTTCTATTCTGTAATGTGTATTCCAAAATTTTGGGTAAGCGCTGTCTTTGTATTTAATATCTACATAATTACTTTTTAAAACAGTTCTACCTATTTGCAAGCCCCATGGATTATTTAATAATGGAGCAGATGGATTGAATACTTCAATGTTTGGTGAATATAAAATCAAGCCTGCAATTTCAGGATAATTGGCTGCTAACTGCAATGCTAAAGTGCCTCCAGTGGAAGTGCTCATTAAAATCACTTTCTTGCCAATTTGTTTTCCAATTGAGTAAGCTAGTTTTGCTGATTCCCAATACTTTTCGGCAGTTAAATTCATCAGGTCTTCGGTGGTATCAATACCATGCTCTGCTAATCTTGCTAAATATAAATTACAATGAAATTGTTTAGCAATATTTTGGTGTACTGGGTCGCCTTCCATTTGGCTTGCACTAAATCCATGTAAGTATACAATGGCATATTCTGTTTGTGTTTTGCTACTGTCTGCCCAAATAATTTTAGCTTCATTATTGGGTTTAATCTTATAGGGGGCTTCCATCGATGTGATATAAGCATCAAGGGCATTGATGCTTGCCACAGTTGGTAAGACATCATTCAATACTGGCTTTGGAGGTTTAGGTCCTAAAAAATAAATAACAATTAAAGCAAAAAAGGATAGAATGACTATTTTTAATACACGCATTTGGTTATTTTTTTTAAAGCTAGTTATTTTGGGGACCTTAAAAAAATATTTTGCTGATCTAAATCCACTAAATTGCAGTTATGAATAAAGAAAGGTTTTTATCATTGGATGTTTTTCGCGGTATGACAATTTGCTTGATGATCATTGTCAATACACCAGGGGATGCATTGCATACTTTTGCACCTTTTAGACATGCAAGCTGGCATGGATTTACACCGACCGATTTGGTTTTTCCATCCTTTTTATTTGCAATTGGTAACTCACTTAGCTTTGTGTTACCCAATTTAGAAAAAGCAGGCAGAGCAAAACTGCTTTTTAATATTTTCAAACGTAGTTTTATTTTATTTGCACTTGGTTTTTTAATGTATTGGTTTCCATTCACAGGGGACTTACAGGAGACTAGAATTTTTGGTGTTTTACAACGTATTGCCCTTGCATACTTTTTTGCAGCTTTGATTGCACATTTTATGCATGAAAGAGTGGTCAAGGTTTTGACAGCTGTGTTGTTATTGACCTACTGGTATCTCGCTGTGCGTTTTGGCCAAGATGGTGACCCATTCAGTTTATCAGGTAATGCGGTTCTAAGGTTGGATCTATATTTGCTTGGACCAAACCATTTATACCAAGGCGAGGACATCGCTTTTGATCCAGAGGGATTGCTTAGCACTTTGCCTGCGATTGTAAATATTTTAGTGGGCTTTATCATTGGTAATTTTGTACAAACAAGTGGTAAAACTTATGAAGGGTTAACACATTTATTCATGTGGGGTGCTGGCTTCGTATTCTTAGCCTTTATGTGGGATTTTGAATTTCCAATCAACAAAAAACTTTGGACGAGTTCTTTCGTAGTGCTTACCATTGGATTAAATATGATCATTTTGGCGACCATCATTTATAGGGTAGACATACATCGCCAACATCAATTTTCTAGGTTTTTTGAAATTTTTGGCAAAAACCCGCTTGCGATCTACCTTTTTTCACAGATTTTCCTTGTTTGCTTGAATTTACTTAAAGGACCCACTGGATATGCAAGTGCATTTGACTGGTTGTATCAACTAGGATTCAACCAATTTAACCCCTATTGGGGATCTCTTTTCTTTGCCATTTCCTTCATGTTGCTTTGCTGGCTATTAGGTTATGTATTAGATAAATTTAAAATATATATTCGAATCTAAGCCATCCTCATCCTTTTTTCCCAATTGTTTTTTTTAGGACTGTAAACGGCGTACCTTTGCACCCTCAAAACAGTACATGGAAATAAGAAACATCGCGATTATCGCGCACGTTGACCACGGTAAAACAACCTTGGTAGACAAAATATTACACGCAACTAAAGTATTCAGAGACAACCAGGAGACTGGAGACTTGATCATGGATAGCAACGAGTTGGAGCGTGAAAGAGGTATTACGATCTTAAGTAAGAACGCTTCAGTAACCTATAAAGGTGTAAAAATTAACGTGATCGATACCCCAGGTCACTCTGACTTTGGTGGTGAGGTAGAGCGTGTTTTGAAGATGGCAGACGGTGTTTGTTTATTGGTGGATGCTTTTGAAGGACCAATGCCACAAACTCGTTTCGTATTACAAAAAGCATTGCAATTGAACTTAAAACCAATTGTAATTATCAATAAGGTAGACAAAGAAAACTGTCGTCCTGACGAAGTGCATGATGCAGTATTTGAATTGTTCTTCAACTTGGATGCAACCGAAGAACAATTGAACTTCCCTACTTTTTATGGTAGTGGAAAAAATGGTTGGTTCAATGAATCATTGACGCAATGCGAAGATATCACACCTTTAATGGATGGTATCTTAAAATATGTTCCAGGTCCAGATGTGAAGGAAGGACATACACAAATGCAAATTACCTCTTTAGATTATTCTACTTTCTTGGGTCGTATTGCGATTGGAAAAGTAGAAAGAGGTACCATCAAAGAAAACCAAAATATAGTTTTGGTGCAAGCAGATGGTAGCATCAAAAAAAATAAAGTAAAGGAATTATACGTATTTGAAGGGATGGGTAAGCGTAAAGTAACAGAAGTTGTTTCTGGTGACTTATGTGCTGTAGTTGGATTAGAAGAATTCAACATTGGTGATACGATTGCTGATCCAGAAAATCCTGAAGCATTAGCAGTCATCAGTGTAGACGAACCTACAATGAGCATGACATTTAGTATTAACAACTCACCTTTCTTTGGTAAAGAAGGAAAGTTTGTTACTTCTCGACATATTCGTGATCGTTTGATGAAAGAAACAGAAAAGAATTTAGCATTACGTGTAGAAGAAACAGATAGTGCAGATAGCTTCTTGGTATATGGTCGTGGTATCTTACACTTAGGTGTATTGGTGGAGACCATGCGTCGTGAAGGATATGAATTAACGGTAGGTAATCCTCAAGTTTTGGTAAAAGAAATTGATGGTAAGAAGCATGAGCCATTTGAAATATTAGTGGTAGATGTTCCAAGTGAGTTTAGTGGTAAAGTAATTGACTTGGTGACTCAAAAGAAAGGTGAGATGTTGATCATGGAATCGAAGGGTACCATGCAACACTTAGAATTTGATATTCCTTCTAGAGGTTTGATTGGATTACGTTCTCAAATGTTGACACAAACTGCAGGTGAAGCTGTAATGGCGCACCGTTTCAATGAATACAAGCCTTGGAAAGGACCAATTCCTGGAAGAAGCAATGGTGTATTGATTGCAAAAACTGGCGGTACCACAACAGCTTATTCAATTGATAAATTACAAGACAGAGGTCGTTTCTTTATCGAGCCAGGAGAAGAAGTATATGCTGGTCAAGTATTGGCTGAGCACATTAAGCCAGGTGATTTGAATATCAACGCGGTGGAGATGAAAAAATTAACCAACCACCGTGCGAGCGGTAGTGATGATAGCGTTCGTATCACGCCAAAAGTACAATACACTTTAGAAGAGTGTATGGAGTACATTCAATTTGACGAGTGTATCGAGGTGACACCAAAGTCGGTTCGTATGCGTAAGTCTTTATTGGACGAGAATGAGCGTAGTAAAGCAACAAAACAATCTGCTCAATAAGCTAGTAGCTTGAAGTATAAAAAAAGAGTCTCAATGAAAATTGAGACTCTTTTTTTATACCATGTTTTTATCTTTAAAAAATATACGATATATCAAATGGTATTGAATATTTTTTAGTGCTTAAGCGTTGACTGGTTTATTCAGTGTTTGCCACAATAAGTCTTTTAGTTCCATCAGGTTTTTTGAAATTGCAGAAGAGATAAAAATATGCGGAATATTTTCTGGTAATTCTTTTTCAATCGCATCCATTAGTTCTTGGTCTAACAAATCTGTTTTACTAATTGCGATGATGAAATCTTTTTGTAACAATTCAGGATTGAATTCATTCAACTCGTTCTTTAAGATTTCGAATTCTTTTTTATGGTCATTGGAGTCTGCTGGAATTAAGAAAAGTAATACTGCATTTCGTTCGATATGTCTTAAGAATCGATGTCCTAAACCTTTTCCTTCGGCAGCGCCTTCGATGATTCCAGGTAAATCTGCAATACAGAAGGAACGATTGTTTCTGTATTCCACCATGCCTAATTGAGGTGTCAATGTTGTAAATGCGTAGTTGGCAATTTTTGGCTTTGCTGCGGTAATGGCCGACAAGAGTGTGGATTTACCTGCATTTGGAAAACCTACCAATCCAACATCTGCTAGTACTTTTAATTCAATTTGTTTCCATCCTTCTATACCATCTTCACCAGGTTGTGCATATTCAGGCACCTGTTGTGTTGGAGTCGCAAAATTACAATTACCCAATCCACCTCGCCCTCCTTTCATCCAAACTATCTCTTGTCCATCATGTAAAATCTCTGCTTCAATTGCACCTGTTTCCTCGTCTCTTGCGATGGTACCCAACGGGACTTCAATAATAATATCTTCACCGTCCTTACCTGTACATTTATTTTTAGAGCCATTCTCTCCATCCTTTGCCAATACATTTTTATGATAACGCAAATGCAATAAGGTCCAAAGCTGTGCATTACCTCTTAGGATCACATGCCCACCTCTTCCTCCATCACCACCATCGGGTCCACCCTTGGCTGTTAATTTATTTCTAAGAAAATGCCTGCAACCAGCTCCGCCATGACCACTATGGGCAAAAATTCGGATGTAATCAATAAAATTATTTCTTTCTGACACTAGTACTTTTTATAAGCTACAAAGTTACTACAATCAAGCGGTAATTTAATTTAATAAAAAAGCCTTCTCCAAAGAGAAGGCTTT
>CAIZLI010000062.1 GCA_903933765.1 uncultured Bacteroidota bacterium | reverse complement strand
TACATATTGTATTTGAAAACGATAATTTAATCAATACTTTAGGTGAAGTATTGGCAAAAAATAATAAAAAGCAAATTCGTATTGCCGAAACTGAAAAGTATCCTCATGTAACTTTCTTTTTTAGTGGAGGAAGAGAGCAACCATTTGAAGGGGAAACAAGAATCATGGCCGCATCTCCTAAAGTCGCTACCTATGACTTACAACCCGAAATGAGTGCTGCAGAATTAACAGACAAAATCTTACCTGAAATCAATGCTGGCAACCCAGACTTTATTTGCTTGAACTACGCCAATGCAGATATGGTAGGCCATACAGGTGTGTTTAGTGCCGTTGTAAAAGCAGTTGAAACAGTAGATGCCTGTGTCCAAAAAGTAGTGATTGCTGGTTTAAATAATGGCTATACAATTTTCTTGACTGCAGATCATGGCAATGCAGATTATATGATGAACGAAGATGGTAGTCCAAATACGGCCCATTCATTGAATCTAGTTCCTTTCTTTATCATTGATAAGAATTGGAAAGGCACTATTCAACCAGGTAAACTGGGCGATCTTGCCCCAACTATTTTACAAATGATGGACTTACCTATTCCTAAGGAGATGACAGGAAAGGTTTTAATCTAAGCGTAATAAGCTTCCTTAATTAACACAATGAAAATACATAAAGCCACTTACCTTATTTCGAGTCCTAATTACGATCAATGTCTTGTTTTACAAGCACCTGAATACGCATTTATAGGAAGGAGTAATGTAGGCAAATCCTCCATCATCAATGCCATTTGTGGCCAAAAAGGATTGGCTAAAACCTCTTCTGCGCCAGGGAAAACGCAATTGATCAATCATTTTGAAATCATCAGTAATGAAGTGGTGAAAGGCCGTCCAGAGAAATGGTATATTGTCGATTTGCCAGGATATGGTTATGCAAAAGTGTCTCAAAGTAGTCGACGTAGATGGGAGCAAATGATTGAAAATTATTTACGTAAGAGACCTAATTTAAATATGGTCTTTGTATTGATAGATTCTAGGCATAGTCCTCAAAAAATTGATATTGAATTTGTTGAACAATTGTTTCAATGGCAGATTCCTTATACCCTTATATTCACCAAATCTGATAAAGAAAAGCCAGGTGTTGTAAAACGTAATGTAGAGGCGTTTTTTGATACATTAAAAACCTTACTGCCTTATTTACCAGAAGGATTTGTAACCAGTGCTGAGAAAAAATTAGGCACGGAAGAAGTGCTTAACTGTATTGCGCGTTATAACCTACTATACAACGAAGACAAAGACAAAAAATAATATGAAAATTCTTATCCAATATATTAAGCCTTTTAAAGGCTTGGTTTTATTAGCTTTTTTACTTGCAGCCATCAACCAAACCTTTTCTTTATTTGATCCAATGATCTTTGGAAAACTAATTGATGAATTTGCAAAAAATCCATTTTTAGACCCTGCTGGCAACGAGCGTACACAAGCTATGTTCTTAAAAGGCGTGGGTAATATGTTGTTATTGTTAGTTGGAACAGCCATGGTGAGTAGAATCGCAAAAGCTTTTCAAGACTATATCGTGAATGTAATTATTCAAAAATTTGGCGCTGCCTTGTTTACAGATGGCTTAAAGCATTCCATGCAATTGCCTTACCAAGCTTTTGAAGATCAAAGAAGTGGTGAAACCTTATCCATCCTTACCAAAGCACGTGCTGATTGTGAAAAATTCATTAGCTATGTAATCAATGTGGTTTTTGGTATTGTAGTAAGTGTGGTATTTGTTTCTATCTATGCGACTCGTTTACACTGGTCTATTGTGCCAATCTATATTGGAGGTGCAAGTATGATTGCTTATGTCACTAATTTATTAAGCAAAAGAATTAAAGTCATTCAAAAAAATATCGTAAAAGAAACGACTAGTTTAGCTGGTACGACCACAGAAAGTTTAAGAAATATTTAATTGGTAAAAAGCCTAGGATTAACGACTCAAGAAATTAATCGTCTCAATAATAATACTTATAAAATCTTAGCACTTGAATTAAAGAAAGTAAAAAACATCCGTTCCTTAAGTTTTATACAAGGCACGATGGTGAATGCTTTGAGACAAGTCATTACATTCACTTTAATGTGGTTGATCTTTAAAGAAATTTTGACAGTAGGTCAATTGATTTCATTACAGTTTTATAGCTTCTTTATTTTTGGACCATTGCAAGAAATTGGTAGTATCATCCTAAGTTATAGAGAGACCGAAGCGTCTTTGAATAATTTTGATGCCTTGATGAAAAAACCAATTGACACGCCACCAGCAAACCCTATTGCCATTGGCGAGATCGAGCAGCTAGCATTTAAACAAGTTGGCTTCCAACACCAAACTGCTAATTTTAAAGCGATTGATCAAATTAGTTTTGAGGCTAAAAAAGGCGAAACAATTGCATTTGTTGGGCCATCTGGCGCAGGCAAAAGTACTTTGGTGAAATTATTAGTGGGTTTATACGAACCACAAGAAGGCGAGATCTTAATGAATGGCGTGAATACAGCGCAAATTGATATGAGTGCCCTTAGAAATCAAATTAGTTTTGTAACACAGGATACACAACTTTTTGCTGGCACGATCAAAGAAAATTTAGCATTCGTTGCACCAGCTGCTACGGAGGATGATATGTTATTGGCTTTAACTAAAGCGAGTTGTGCGAATATTTTAGATAAGGGTGGTAATGGCTTAGCGACAGTCATTGGAGAAGGTGGATTGAAATTAAGTGGTGGTGAAAAACAAAGACTCTCCATTGCAAGAGCATTGCTTAGACATCCGCATTTATTGATTTTTGACGAAGCCACCTCTTCATTAGATAGTTTAACCGAAGAGTCCATTACAGATACCATCCGTGACCTGTCTAAAGAAAGAGAACAAATCACCATCATGATTGCGCACAGACTAAGTACCATCATCCATGCTACTAGAATTTATGTATTGGAGAAAGGCAAGGTAATTGAATCTGGTAACCATCAAAGTTTATTGGAAGAGAAAGGATTGTATTACGCCATGTGGAGACAGCAAATTGGAGAACGTAAAGGGCATTAATTATTTTTTATCGTCTCTTTCGAATTTCTTTTTTAAGTAATCCATAACTGAGGGATCTTCTAAACCTTCCATATCACTTAATTCTAGTTCGAGTGCTTTTGTACTCAACCGGATTTCGACCAATGAGATAAAAATGGAAATTGAAAAAGTAATCAAACTAACTGCAAATATAAATTTTGCAATGTCTTGGTATTGAATAAAAATAAAAAACATCGAAAGCAAGGATAACAACAAGGAGGCGACTCCATAAGTTTGCATTCTTTGAATGAGTTTAATTCTATATTTAAGATTCTTAATTTCACTAAAGATTACTAAGCGATTTTCTTCTTGTTGATACTTATCATGCAATGCCCTTACTCGGTTAGACAAGGCCAAAAATCGATTGGTATAAGCCAACATGATCAGACTTATAGCCGGAAATAGTAAAGCAGGGATATTCACTGAAAGTTCCATGATATAAAAATAGAAAAAATAAACCGGTATTTTTGCATTGACCCGATGGAGAAAGAGCAGTTTAAGAAAATACAATCTAGCATCCCGCAAGAGCCAGGCATTTATCAATATTTTGATGATAAAGGCAAACTATTGTACGTTGGTAAAGCAAAGCACTTGAGAAATCGAGTGAGTTCTTATTTTCTTTCCAATCAACATAATTTAAAAACCATCGAACTAGTACAGCGGATTTCCGATATCAAGTATACCATTGTGAATTCAGAACACGATGCATTTATTTTAGAGAACGAGCTCATTAAAAATTATCAGCCCAAATACAATATCAATTTAAAGGACGATAAGACTTATCCATACATCGTTATTAAAAACGAAGCTTTCCCTAGGGTGTTTTTAACCAGAAGAAAGTTTAAAGACGGTTCTACTTATATTGGACCATTCACACATGTATTTGCTGTTCGAGAATTGATTAACCATATTCAAGAAACCATTCCTTTAAGGACATGCACTTTACCACTCACTCCAAAAAATATTCAACAGGGCAAATTTAAAGTTTGCCTAGAATACCATTTAGGTAATTGCAAAGGGCCTTGCCAGGGTTTTCAAACAGTAGCAGATTACGAGCATTCAATTGATCAAGTAAAGCATTTATTGAAAGGCAATGTAAAACCCTTGGTGCAAAATTTAAAAGAGACGATGCAAGCCGAATCCGCTGCGCTTGCTTTTGAAAAAGCCAATGCCACCAAGAAGAAGATTGATGAACTAGAACGATACCAAACCAAGTCGGAGATTCTTACAAAGCAACAAGAAGCCATGGATGTGTTTAGCATTGCCATGGAGGAAGATCAAGCCTATGTCAATTACTTGATGTTGCAAGAAGGACGTATTGTTCAAACACATATGTTGCCACTAAGTACGCCATTGGAAGAGTTCAAAGAAGCCGTACTTGCATTCGCTATTCATTATTTTAGAACGCAAGTTGAATCCGAAGCAAAGGAAATCATTGTACCGCTTGAACCCATAGAAAAAGAACAAGGTGTTAAATATACCGTTCCAAAAATGGGTGAGAAATTGCATTTACTAGCGCTCTCTCAAAAGAATGTCGATTATGCATTAAAGGACTGGAAACATCGACAAGCTTTGGTGAAAGTGAGCGAGCAGGCACCAGTCAATGAAGTATTGATTGAGTTAAAAGAATTACTATCCTTACCTGCCGTGCCAAACCATATTGAATGTTTTGATAACTCTAATTTTCAGGGGGCCTACCCTGTCTCTGCGATGGTTTGTTTTAAAAACGGAATAGCAAGTAAGTCGGATTATCGCAAATTCAATATTAAGACCGTGGTGGGCATTAATGACTTTGCAAGTATGCATGAAACCGTTTTAAGACGCTATAGTTCGGTCTTGCAAAAAAAGCAACCTCTACCTCAGTTGATTATCATTGATGGCGGTAAGGGGCAATTAAACGCTGCATTAGATGCTTTAAAAGAATTGGGTATTCAGGACAAAGTAACAACCGTTGGATTGGCTAAAAATATAGAAGAATTGTTCTTCCCAGGAGATACACGTTCCATCTTATTGAACTGGAATAGTGCAGCTCACAACCTTGTTCGAAATATTAGGGATGAGGTGCACCGTTTTGGGATCACTTTCCATAGAGCTCAAAGATCAAGGGGCGCATTGGAAAATAGCTTAGACCATATCGAAGGCATTGGACCTAAAACAAAAGAAACTTTATTGACTTATTTTAAATCGGTTAGTAAAATAAAAAGCGCTAGCCCAGGCATCTTAACCGAACTAATTGGCGCTGCAAAAACGAAAATCTTAATTGCGGCTTTTGAAAAGGAGCAACAATAAAATAGATTCGGGTTTATATCGGATATACAAACAAGCGCTAATAAAAAATGCGACATCAAGATGTCGCATTTTTTATTCAATTCATTTTGAACTAGTATACCCAACGGTCTTGTTCAAAATCAAATATTTTTTGTTTGATCCTTTCTCCTTCTTGTAATCTTTTGATAGGATCTTTAAATAATGCATTCAACATTTTATCATTGTAATTGTCTAGAGTAGACTTCACTACATAGCCATTGAAGTAACGACTTTCAAATAATTCCTCCCAAGTAATACGACTAGAGATATTTCTTGGATTGTATACTTCGGCTTTTGCAAGGCTAGTTCTTAGTTCTGGATAATACACCCAAAACAATGGACGCTTCACTACTTTATTACCTATTTGAATTGCAGCAATTGGAGCGATACCAATGATTCTGCTATACATTCTACTTGTCTTACTATCAAAGATCCATTGTTCCTTTAATCTAAATGTATAAATAGAATCTGGATTCGGAGCTAGGTTGGTATTGTAAATGATACTGGTATCATACACATTTGGATCCAATACGTTTTGAACCAATTGCGTATCTAAGCTTCCTTTTAAGGACGCATTCACTTCGTCTATACTTATTGGTGTTGTAAAACGATCATCCACTGTTGAAAAAGGCACCACACCATCTTTTTCTATAGCACGTAATAATACAGCAAAGAAACGCTGATCACCATTCTCGTCATAGGATTGGTACATGAATGTTCTATTGATCTTTTCTCTTGCATCAATTTCTTCCCAAACAAATTCACTAAATAAAGCATCTTCCTCTCTTAAATTTTCATAAGGCAAAGGCAGTCTTTCTTTTACCCCTTTTCTTGAATTGGTTTCAGAGAAAAATGCATATCCATTTCTTAAGCTTCTTTTATTATTGGCATTGAATCCGCCCACCACAGTGGTGTCAATATTTTTAGTAGGTTTTACATCAGAAACAGTTGGTACTGCCACCACTTGATTGCTTGTTACAGGCTTGGTCACAGGTTTTGCGATGACTGTGTCTTGCTTGGATTTATCAGGTGTTGTTTTCTTTTTACTTCCATAATTAAACCCTGTCTGTGCATTTATAGATACAGTCATTGCCAAAGAGGCAAGAACCATGCAGCTTGTTTTCATTGTTATTTTCATAAGAAGCCCATTTATTAATTTCAAATCTACTTTGTCTTTTACACTAGTTCGTCCTATTGTAGGATAAAAGTGATTGTTTGATCTAATCTTCTTGATCCACCACCTGGTTCAGATACTTTTATTTCGCCAATGGTCACTGTGGTTCCTGCTTGACATTTTCTAATCAAAGCTGTTGCACCACCCGAAAAAGCTGGACCATTCACTTCTGCAAAATCAGGCTCATCAAATCCTTTACCAGTTGCGATGACGATATAAGATAGTACATTGAATTTTACACCTTCAAATACAAAGTCTCTTAAATCTGCAATCACCCCACCCTGTGCTCTAAATTTACCTGCAGCCATATTCCCACCAGCACTCCCCCCAACTATTGCAATTGGATCTGGCACTCTCTTTACAGGGATTGATAATTTTTGTGTTTGCTTACCATCATTGACAGTCACAATAGCTGTTCCAGTTTGGGTAGATGTGACGATGTATTGTCCAGAACCCGCTTTTCTAATATTCGCACCTGCGCCTTCTACAGTCACATTGATTTTCTCGCCTCCACCACCACCGGTGATGCTCAATGGATTCTCTAAGCCCTTATAAAATACCCTTGTTTTATCGGTAGACACCACTAATCCAGAAGGTGTGCCCACTGTAAATTGTACATCTTTTTCAACTACCGCTGTTTCACCATTTGGCTTTAAGAAGGAAATACGAACACGCTTTCTTTGCACACCAGGTGTTGAACCAGCAACAGATTTATACACGGCAGAGCCATCTGCTGCCACAGGTATAACCACACCATCTATAGAGATTGTTGGTTTTGCGGCGCTACTAAATGCACCTACACCTGCAGTAATCACCAATTCTTCGCCAGACATTAAGTACTGAGAATTAGATGCTGCAAATGCGTTGAATTGATCGTATACTAATTCTACTTCACCAATTTCTTTATGACAATATTCAACCACCTTTGCCTCTGAATTGCGAATATCATTTTGAAATTTGGTCAATATCGTAATCGCTGCAATCGTTGGGGTCATATTAAAATAAGCATAAGCCCAATCATCTTTCGCAGCCATATTATTTGAAGTCGGAATAGCTAAATCCAAAGACATCGTTGGAATAACGTCTTTTGCAATAGAAGGATCAATCGCAGCTAAATCTTGTTTGAATTGTTTTAATTTATTGAAGAGTTCTTCTCCTTTTGTTACACCTGATTTTTTATTTAAAAACAATCTTGATGTGGCATCTAAATCATCTTCTTTAAAAACTTCTTTACCATCTTTAATTTCTAACCCAGATTCTTCTTTTAAAGCCAATTTCAAGGATTCCACATAGGCATACATTTCATCTGCCATTACTTTTGCCTTATTGGCCCTAGGTGCCCAAATTGCTGCTTTTTCTGCCGTCTTTGGGTCATTTAATTTCGAAGCCAAGGATTTATAAATGTCCTGATTCTTTTTTTGAATGATCCCATTGGCATTCGACAAACTTTGATCAATTGTCTTGAATGCATTTAAAATCTCACTAGATACATTTAATGCCAACAGCGCAGTTAACACTATATACATAATGTTAATCATCTTCTGCCTTGGCTCCTTAGGTAATGACATGTATACTAGATTTTAAAAAATGAAAAATTGAATAATTAAATTAACGACCCTGCATTGCAATGATCATATTGCCATACACTTTGTTTAATTGAGTAAGGTTGTCGGCTAATAAAGCAATTTGTTCTTTTGCTCTAATTGCATCTTGCGCAGAACTTGACATCGCATTAGACGCTTCTGCTAACTTAGAATAATAAGTATTCATGGCTTCCATGCTTTTGCTCATCATAGCAAATTGTTCATTTAAGTTTTTGACACCATCTGTAGCCAATGCAAAACTTCCCAAATTAGTAGAAACTGAACCTACTGAATCCTTGATAGAACTCAATGCAATTGCTGCATCCTTTGTATTATGAGTAAAGTCTTTACTCGCTTTTGACATATCTGCTAAATCTCCCAAATTCATAGCAGTATCATTTAAGCGTTGAAAACTAGCACTTAATTTTTCAAAAGCAGCGCCGTCTAATTTGGCTGCTTCCAAATGCGACATCACTGAATCCACTGCTCCTGCTTGTGGCGCATGCGTTGAATCTCCTATTTCTGGCGGTGGCAAGAACGCATAAATGGTAAAAATCACAGCCTCTGTGATAAAACCAAGTATTAAAGCATAATCAGCCCAGGCTAGATGTAAGATCTTTGCCAATGTAGCTATAATAACTACCGCAGCTCCTAAAGAGAAGAATACGTTAATGATCTTATTGGTTTTTGGCGAAATAGAATTTGACATTTGAAAAATTTATAAATTTTATACGATACTTTTTAATTCGAAAAAATAGTTAATTAAAATAATGATTAATTAATTCTTGGAGCCATTGAAAGCACACATCTAAATCCGATATAAGATTTAGCAGTGTCTTGGTATTCATAGTTGCGAGAACTAACTTGACAATTGTAGGCAATGTCTTTCCATGAACCGCCTCTGATGACTTTTCTTTTCATCAAAATTGGATCGGAGTCTTTGGCATTGTATTGAACATCTGGACTAAAATCTCCAAAAAAGTTATAGCTGCCTTCGTAAAATACAGAACTTGTCCACTCCGCTACATTACCCGCCATGTCAAATAATTTGAAATCATTTTCGGTGTACGCTTTTACTTTGGTTGTGTAGATATTATCGTTCTTTGCATCGCCACCAAAATAATCACCTCTTCCTGGTTTAAAATTGGCTAACAATCGGCCTTCTTTCGTTCTTGTATAAGGTGAGCCCCAAGGATACATTGCATTTGATTTTGAATTACCTCTTGCAGCATATTCCCATTCCGCCTCGGTTGGCAAACGGTAAATACCATCAATCTTTTGATCTGCTCTGCCAGGTTTACCAGCATAATAGTCACTGTTATTGGTTCTCCAATGTGTGAAGGCAACTGCTTGTTTCCAAGTGACCCCCACCACAGGATATTCATTGTATGCAGGATGACTAAAATACAATCTAGTCAATGGTTCATTGTAAGAATAAGAGAAATCACGCATCCAAACCAATGTGTCAGGATATACATTTTGATTCACCGTAATTAAATAGTCTCCTAGTGATTGCTCTAGCCCCTTAGATGCTTTAGCCGCTGCTTTTAGATCAACAAAAGAATATTTGTAAATTAATTTATTTGGATCGATTTCAATTTTTCCTTGAATGCGATTATCTGGGCTCAATAAAAGCTCATTTAATTTTTCTAATACGGCTTTACTATTTTGATTGATCCTTGCTGCTCTAGCCCAATCCACACGAATCGTGTCTTCGTTTTGGTTAATTCCTCCACCATAAATGGCCAAATATTTCAATGAATCCGCTACATATCTTACAAATCTTCTGTACTGTTCGTTGGTTACCTCTGTTCTATCCATCCAAAAACTTTGTACTGAAACTAATTTTTTTCGATTAACCATGGATAAATCCATCTGTTCATCACTTGCCCCCATGTAAAAAGAGCCACTTGGGATAGATACCGCCTGAGGATCTATACGATTGCTATTGCCTCTGCCTCTACCTTTTTTAGGGTCTGCAAATGCAACCACAACAAGTGATAAAATCAAAATGCTCAAGGCCGCAATGGGGAAATTGACCCTTTTATTTTTTAAAAATGGTATCATATTGGTTTAAAACGATTTTTTTTACAAAAAATTACATTTTAGGGGTAAAATTAGCAGATTATTTATGCGCTATTTTAAACCTGAATGAATTGATTTTCATCTGTTTTTGGAAATGCAAATTAAGATATTAGTTGTTAGATATTTGCTAAAATCAGTTCGACAAGAGGCATTGGCGCCGAACAACTGTTGTTTTTGCATATAAAAAACTGGTTTTCAGCACATTTTTTGCCTTTTAAGAGTGGGATTCGGTCTTCTTCAACCTGACTCAACATACGAATTGAATGGGGCAAAAAGGGTGCATTCAATGCAGCTAAGCTTTCGTGGACCGTTGGACCAACTCCAACCAATTCGATGGTCCCGGTTGACATTTGATAAAAGCTTTGGGCCCAAAAACCAAAAGAGCCAGGATACTGAAGTAAAGATGGTCGAATAGAATGGATCATTTTTTCGGCCTGTAATTGCCATTGAGGTAGATCCAAAACCTGTCCAAGATAATACAAACTTGAACATATGAGGGCATTCCCACTTGGCTGCGCCCCATCATAACTTTCTTTTTTTCTTATAATCACATCTTTCTGATAAGATGCAGTATAATAAAAATACAAGCCATCCTCATCTATAAAATGGAGCAACACATAGTCCATCCATGCTTTTGCTTTAAACAAATAACCGCTATCACCAGTCATTTCTTGTAAATGAATATAAGCTTGAATTAAATTGGCATAATCATCCAAAAAAGCATGCGCTTTTGGTCTGCCATTTGCAACGCTATGGTAAAAATAATGTTCATCCGCTTGAAATAAATTTGCTTCCAACCAATCCATGCACTCCATTGCCGCTTTCTTGTAAAGGGCATTCCCTGTGGCAGCATTGATTTTACAAAAGCCCACTATCAACATCGCATTCCAACCTAAAATTACTTTATGATCCAATGCGGGACGAATCCTCACTGCGCGGGTATCGAATAATTTTTTAAGTGCATTTTGCCAAGCCGGTTCCCATTCTTTTTCAAGCTCATGTTGTGTCCAAAGAATATTGGTATGTTCCCAATTGCCATTTGACGTGACTTGGTAATAGGCAACAAAATCATCAAAGATGGTAGGATCAATCACTGCCTTCAATTCGGCATAGGACCATGTATAAAATTTACCTTCCACCCCTTCGGAATCTGCATCTAAGGCAGCATAGTAACCACCTACTCCATTGAATAATTCTCTTTGTAAAAAAATAAATGTTGCATGGATGACCTCTTTGTAGATAGGCTTTTTTGTAAGCTGGTATGCTTCTGCGAGCGTACCTAAAATCAATGCATTGTCATACAACATTTTTTCAAAATGTGGCGCCTGCCACATCGCATCCACACTGTACCTTGAAAATCCACCACCCACATGATCATAGATACCTCCTTGTATCATTTTATCAACAGATCTGATGGCATGCACAATGGAAGCTTGATCTTTATTTTGAAAATAGTTTCTGAATAAAACTTGAATAGAAAATGTTTGAGGAAATTTTGGAGCAGCGCCAAATCCACCCCATTGCGTATCTGCATTATGTAAAAGCCTTTGCGCGATTAATTGAAATTCTTCCTTTGTGGCAATCGTATCAATCGCCTGACTTTGCTGTGCTTTGATATTACTTTGTAAAAGATGCGTTGTTAAATGTGTGGCTTGTTCCACTAGCTTTTCTCTATTGTTTTCAAAAGCAGCCTGCACCCCTTTTAAAACATCCATCCAAGATGCACGGTTTTGCATGGCGTTTGGCGGAAAATAAGTGCCACCATAAAAAGGTTGTCCATTGGGTAATAAAAAAATATTCAAAGGCCATCCACCCGATCCTGTCATCGCTTGCAATGCATCCATGTAAATATGATCTATATCTGGACGTTCTTCTCTGTCTACTTTGATGTTGATGAAATGCATATTCATGTAATCAGCTACCGCCTCATCCTCAAAACTTTCACGTTCCATCACATGGCACCAATGACATGCGGCATAGCCGATACTTAATAAAATAGGTTTATCTACAGCGCTTGCTGTTGCGAATAAATTTTCTGACCAAGGCTTCCATTGCACAGGATTATGTGCATGTTGTAATAAATAAGGACTTGTTTCCTTGCTTAAATCGTTGGTGAACTTTTTATTGGCACTCATAGAGTGCAATTTAGTTTATTTCTTTTTAGTGCCTTGCGCTAAAAACTGATCAAGACCAGCGAACATACTAGATACTTGTGGACTTGGAACTTTGATATGTAAATTCAATCCAGCATCTTCGATTGCCTTACAAGTATTGGAGCCAAATGCAGCCAATGTAGTGCCGTTTTGAACAAAGCCAGGTTGATTGTCATAAAGACTTTTTAAACCACTAGGAGTAAACAAACAAATGATATCAAAATGATGTTCTTTTAAAAGGGGCTTAATATCACTGCTTACAGATCGGTACATATAAGCTAAATCAAAAGTACAGCTATGGTCTTTTAACCAATTGACAATTTCATTGTCTTGCTGGTTCTCGCTACATACATAAAGAAATTGTTCATTGCCTTTATGCTTGTTCAGTACATCAAATAGTTTCTTATTGGATCCGTCAGCACCAAAAAATACTTTGCGCTTTCTGTACATGATAAACTTCTGCAAATACAAAGCAACTGATTCAGTAATACAGAAATATTTTGTGTCTTGACTAATATTGATCTTTAGTTCATCACAGGTTCTAAAAAAATGATCAATGGCATTTTTGCTGGTAAAAATCACAGCAGAATAAGAGGCAATTTCGATTTTAGTTTTTCTAAATTCTTTGGCACCAATTGGCTCTAATTCAATAAAAGGTTTAAAGAATAAAGACACATTGTACTTTCTTTCTAAATCAAAATAAGGTGACTTTTCACTTTCAGGCTTCGCTTGTGAAATTAGAATTTTCTTAATGGGCTTAGTTGCGGTTTGAACCTCAAGGGCTATAACGATATCAACGAGGGCGATCAACTTGAGTTCTTTGAAATCAAGGAAGTTGCACGAACGATCTAAGTTGCATGGCTGCCAAGAAGTCTTCTACACCCCACCGTGGCTTTCGTGTCGCCGACCAGATCCAACGCGATCTGGCCGAACTCATTCGTGAGTTGAAAGACCCGCGGTTGGGCATGGTGACAATTCAATCTGTAGAAGTCACTCCCGATTACGCACACGCCAAGGTGTTTGTCAGTGTGTTGGTTGGGGACCCTGAAGCTTGTTTGGAAGGCTTGAACCAAGCGGCAGGTTTTTTGCGCAATGGTTTGTTCAAACGCTTGCATATTCACACAGTGCCTACCTTGCATTTTTTATACGACCGTACCCCTGAGCATGCCGCCGACATGAATGCCTTGATAGCGCGTGCCGTCGCTTCTCGTGCCAAGGAAACTGACACGCCATGAAAACGCCTCGCACCAGGGTGCAACGGCGCCCTGTGCATGGGGTGTTGTTGCTCGATAAACCGCTAGGACTGTCTAGCAACCAAGCTTTGCAAAAAGCCAAGTGGTTGCTGCGTGCTGAAAAAGCGG
>CAIZLI010000061.1 GCA_903933765.1 uncultured Bacteroidota bacterium | reverse complement strand
TATAGCCAGATACCTGTTCTTTTTCGAACAGTTCTTCTGTACCTGGCATAATATCTTGAATCATACCTCTCCATCTTAATGCTTGGATCAATGTCATAAGGGTCACTTTCGACAAAAATAACTACTTATCAGCAATTCATTCCTAATTTCGCAACCTAAAAACTGAGTTCCTCAAGTAAATTTGTAAAATTTCTTCCATGGCTAAAATAGGCATCAATATCGCAACGGGTAGTTTACAACAACCAGAAATGATTGTTGGGATTGACTTAGGCACCACCAATAGTTTAGTGGCCATCATCCATCCCGAAACCAAATTGCCTACTGCCCTAAAAGAATTTGATGGAAGTAGTATTGTGCCAAGTGTGGTGCATTTTGATGCTTTTGGTAATGTTGAAGTAGGTGCTGCAGCAAAACCTTACTTAGAAACAGACCCTGCCAACACCATATTTAGTGCGAAGCGTTTGATGGGGAAGAGTTACAATGATATTCAAACGCATCAAGACTTTTTTGCGTATAAAATTATCGACGACAATAACGACAGCTTAGTAAAAGTGCAAGTAGGGAATCAGTTTTATTCTCCAATTGAATTAAGTAGTCATATTTTAACAGCATTAAAAAATAGGGCAGAACATATTTTAAAAACGCCAGTCAACAAAGCGGTAATCACAGTGCCTGCATATTTTAATGATACGCAAAGACAAGCGACAAGAGATGCAGGAAAGTTGGCTGGATTAGATGTGTTAAGAATCATCAATGAGCCCACAGCTGCAAGTTTGGCTTATGGATTAGGATTGGATCCTGCAGAAGAAAAAACAATTGCAGTCTATGATTTAGGTGGAGGTACATTTGACATTTCAATTTTAAGAATTAGTGGTGGTGTATTTGAAGTATTAAGCACCAATGGAGATACCTATTTAGGAGGAGATGATTTAGATAGAGCCATCATTGAATATTGGATGGGCTTAATGAAAACAGATGCCATCGCGGATCAAAAATTATTAAAGCAACAATTGAGATTGGCTGCCGAAGCAGCAAAAATTGCTTTATCTAATGCATCGCATTTTGAAACGAATTTTGCAGGTGAAAAATTAAGTATCACAAAAGAAATATTCGAAAGTTTAGTTGCACCTATTGTAGATAAAACAATGGAATGTTGCGCGAAAGCGATGAAGGACGCGGGTTTGAAAGTAGCAGACATCAATACGGTATTGATGGTTGGTGGTAGTACTAGGGTGCCTTTGGTAAAAAATACCGTATCAAAATATTTTAATCAAGCAGTGAACGACACTGTGAATCCAGATGAAGTAGTGGCATTAGGTGCTGCAGTGCAAGCAGATATTTTAGCAGGTAATAATCAATCCATGTTGTTATTGGATATCACACCATTGAGTTTGGGAATAGAAACCATGGGTGGATTGATGGATGTATTGTTACCAAGAAATTCTAAAATTCCAACACAAGCGGGAAGACAATACACCACACAAAAAGATGGACAATCAGGTATTCAAATAGCCATTTATCAGGGCGAAAGAGATTTGGTAAAAGACAATAGAAAATTGGGTGAATTTACTTTATCAGGGATTCCATCTATGCCAGCAGGTTTACCAAAAGTGGATGTGCAATTTTTAATCAACGCAGATGGTATTCTTCAGGTGCGTGCAAAAGAATTAAGAACAGGATTGACACAAAGTATCGATATCAAACCTCAATATGGATTAACAGATGCAGAAGTAGAACAAAGATTATTGGATAGCATTACTTATGCGAAAGAAGATATTGCTACAAG